>JBAWEN010000375.1:0-9426 GCA_049591215.1 Methylocystis sp.
ACGGGGCGGACATGGGCGCGGCTCCTAACGTTCCGGGGGAATGACGTTATATCGCCGGCGCCCCCGCGGTTGGAAGCGACCGCTCGCACTTTCGTCAAATTCGACCCCGCTGGCAAGGCCGCGGCGGGCTTCGCCGCCCCGCGTCCAACGCGGCGCGAAATCTGCTATAGAGAATCCTCCGCCCGCGGGCTTCGCCAAGGATCGCGACACCTCATGAATGTCGAAAACAACGCTTCCGCCGCCGCCGCCGCTCACGCCGCCGCCGTTTCCACGCCCGCCGCGCCGCAAAAGGCCGAGGCGCCGAAAGGCGACCATGGGCTGCACGAAGACGTGCGGCTCCTGGGCCGGCTGCTCGGCGAAACCGTGCGCGAGCATGAGGGCGACGAGGCGTTCGAGCGCATCGAGACGATCCGCCGCCTCTCGGTCGCCGCGAGTCGCCATAAGGCGTCCAAGGGACGCCCGTCCGCCGAAAACGACGGTCCCTCGGGAGCGCGCGACGCGATGGACCTTGGCGACTCCGAGGCCGACCGCAAGCTCGATCAATTGCTGCGCAACCTCTCGGCCAAGGAGGCGCTGACCGTCATTCGCGCCTTCAGCTATTTTCTGCATCTCGGCAATATCGCCGAGGATCTGCATCCGTTGCAGCAGCGGGCGCGGGCCGAGGCGGCCGGCGAAAAGACGAGCCTGATCGAGCCCAGCCTCAACCGCACCTTCGCCCATTTGCGCAAGACGTCCGTGGGCGCCGGCAAGATCGCCCAGGTTCTCGCGCGCGGGTGGGTCTCTCCCGTGCTCACCGCCCATCCGACCGAGGTCAGGCGCAAGAGTCTGCTCGACGCCGAACATTCGATCTTCGCGCTGCTCGCGGCGCGCGAGCATCTGCGCTCGAAGACGGAACTCGAGCAAAACGACGCGCAATTGCGCGCGCGCGTCTCGCAAATGTGGCAGACCGAGCTGTTGCGCCAGTCGCGCCTCACCGTGCGCGACGAAATCGAAAACACGCTGAGCTATTACCGCTCGACTTTCCTGCGCGAGATTCCGCATATTTACGCCGACATCGAGCGGCGGATCGAGGGGCTGCGCGTGCCGCCGTTCCTGCGCATGGGCACGTGGGTCGGCGGCGACCGCGACGGCAACCCCAACGTCACCGCCGCCTCGCTGGAGACCGCGCTGAAGATGCAGGCCGAGGTGGCCCTGCGCTTTTATCTCGTCGAGGTGCATCAGCTCGGCGCGGAGCTTTCGATCTCGCGCAAATACGCCGGCGCCACCAGAGCGCTGGAGGATCTGGCCAACCGCGCGGGCGACGACAATCCGCATCGCGACGACGAGCCTTACCGCCGCGCGCTGATCGGCGTCTACTCGCGCCTCGCCGGCACGCTGGAGCATTTGACCGGCGGGCAGGCGGTGCGGCACGCGGTGGCGCCGGGCGCGGCCTACGCCAACAGTTGGGCCTTTCTCGCCGATCTCGTCACGATCGACGAGTCGCTACGGCTGCACCACAGCGAGGCGATCGCCGCGCAGCGCCTGGAGCCCTTGATTCGCGCCGTGGAAGTGTTCGGCTTCCATCTCGCCACCGTCGATCTGCGCCAAAGCTCCGACCGTCACGAGGAGACGATCACGGAAATTATGGCGCTAGCGCGCATCGCCGACAATTACGCGGCGCTGCCCGAGTTGGAGAAGCAACAGATGTTGCTGCGGCTGTTGTCGGATCCGCGCCCCGTTCGGCTGCTGGACGCGAAATATTCGCCAGCCGTCGAGGACGAACTGGCGATTTTCGCCAAGGCCGCCGCGATGCGCAAGACCTACGGCGACGAGTCGATCCGGCATTACATCGTCAGCCACACCGAGACCGTCAGCGATCTACTGGAGGTGCTGCTGCTGCAAAAGGAAAGCGGCATGATGCACGGCACGCTCGATCCGCGCGACGCCAGCGTCGTCTCGGCGGATTTGATCATCGTGCCGCTGTTCGAAACCATCGAGGATCTGCGCAACGCCGCGCCGATCATGCGGGACTTCTATGCGCTGCCGGGGATCGCCAAGCTCGTCGCCAACTCGGGCGCCCAACAGGACATCATGCTGGGCTATTCCGACAGCAACAAGGACGGCGGCATCTTCACGAGCATTTGGGAGCTTTACCGCGCCTCGACGGCGCTGGCGGAGTTCTTCGCCGGCCAGCCCAATATTTCGATGCGGCTGTTTCACGGGCGCGGGGGCACGGTCGGACGCGGCGGCGGCCCGAGCTACGACGCCATTCTGGCGCAGCCGCCGGGCACGGTGAACGGCCAGATTCGCCTCACCGAACAGGGCGAGGTGATCGCGGCCAAATACGCCAATCCGCAGATCGGCCGGCTTCAACTCGAATTGATCGTCGCCGCGACGCTGGAGGCGACGCTGCTCTCCGACCGGCAGGCGCCGCCGGACGAGTTTCTCGCGACCGCCTCGAAGCTGTCGATCGCCGCGATGTCGGCCTATCGCCATCTCGTCTACGAGACGCCGGGCTTCGTCGATTATTACTTTGGCTCGACGCCGATCGCCGAAATCGCCTCGCTCAATATCGGCTCGCGTCCCGCGTCGCGCAAACCCTCGCGCCGGATCGAGGATTTGCGGGCGATTCCCTGGAGCTTTTCCTGGGGTCAGGCGCGCGTCGCCCTGCCCGGCTGGTATGGCTTTGGGTCGGCGATCGCCGGTTTTCTCGCGGAGGACCGCGACGCGCGGCTGCCGCTGCTGCGCCGCATGAATCGCGAATGGCCGTTCTTTCGCGTGCTGCCGTCGAACATCGACATGATTCTGTCGAAGACCGATCTCTCGATCGCCCGCCACTATGCGGAGCTTGCGCCGGACCAGGCGCGCGCGAAGGAGATTTTTGGCCGCATCGAGGCGGAATACAAACTTGCGGTGAGCGCGCTGGAGGACATCACCGGCGCGAGCGAGCGACTCGCGGACAATCCCGCGCTGGCGCGTTCGCTAAAACTGCGCGTGCCCTACATCACGCCGCTGAGCTATTTGCAGATTGAACTGATCCGCCGCTGGCGCTCGGGCCGGACCGACGACGACATCCGCCAGGGGATTCTCATGTCGATCAACGGCGTCGCGGCGGGTCTGCGCAATACGGGATGAGGGCGAAAGAATACGACATGAACTCCCGTGTTGGTTTCTTGCGCGATTTCGCCATTGGCGCGCTGCTGATCGGCGGCGCGATCTTCATTCTCGCGCTGCCCTCGGTGCAAAATTTTCTCGCCGCCGCATCCGCGGCCGGAGATGACGCGCTGGCGACGGCCGGCGTGATCGGCGGGGCGACGCCGGCCATCGCCGCGGCGCTTTATGGTCTGCGCAAGCGTCGGTTCGGTTTCGCCGCCGGGCTGCTCGTCGTTCCATTGGCGCTGGCCTTATACGCCAAGGCCGCGCAAGCGGAACACGCGGGCGACTATGCCGCGCTGGAATCGGGGCCGTTGCTCAAACCCGCCGCGGATCGGAGAAACATCGTCTTCGATGACCCCTATTGGATGAACTTCTGGCTAAAGCCCATTTTGTCGAGCGGCAAATACGCGGTGTTCCATGCCATCCGCCAGTCCGCGCAATCGCCAGCCGAATGGCGCGAGGCGCGGCTGATTTCGGGCGAGGCGTGCCGCGAAGCGAACAATCTGTTCTCGACCGTCGAATTCACCGTCAATGGATTTAAGGACACATGCATCGCCATGCTCCCCGCGCCGGAGCCCGCGCGGGCGTTGATTATAAAAATCGGCGTCAGCGAAATCGTGCAAGGGTTCCAGGGACTCTGGATCGAAATTCTGGAACGCGCCGATGGCGCCGAACGGCTGCTCGCCCGCAGGGCGAAGGGACTGGTTCCGTCGCCCGTGGCGTTCCTGGGGATTTTCGGCGTGCGTCCGATCGAGATCAATGGCTTCGACGCGATCGGCGACGTGATTGGCGAGGTTCTCTCCGTGTCGATCCCGCGCGACTATGCGCCGCCGCGCGGCGACGCGACCGACGAGCATGAAATCAGCGCCGCGCTTGAACAGTTTTTCGCCGACCCCAATCCCGCCGTTCGAAAAGCCGCCGAGATCGAATATGGCAAATTGAGCATCAATCATTGCCCGGCGCCGGAAAGCGCGGAACTCAGCGAGCGCGCCGCGCGGCTGTTTCTCAGCCCCTATCTCGACGTGAGGGCGCTCGCTTATTTCTGCGTGCGCGACCTGCCGCCCGCCGCGCGCGAGCCGTTTCAGCCGCAAATCTGCCAGATGATTTCCGATGCGAGGCGAACGAAGGAATATCCTTGGCTCGTCAATCGGGAGACCAAGCGCGAGGCGGCTTGTCCCGCCGAATAGCGCTTTCCCGCGCCGACGGTTGCGCCGAGTGGTTTTGTATAGTCAGCGGCCGACCATCGGATCGACGGAGTTCTCGACGATCGTGATTGTCGCGCTAACGACACCGGAGTGTTTGGCGAACAAATGCGTGTTCCAACTTCCGCTAATTCCGCGTGAGCGCGCCATGCGCTCACGCCCGCAAAGTTTTAAAGGAGCGCCTTCGCTCATAATTTAGTGAATTCGTTGAGTTCGCCTTCCGCGAAAGGTTTGTCGAACTCGGCGACGAAACCATCGTCGAACACCCGCAGCACGGTCACCGGCTTCGCGCCGAGCGTGACCCTGGCGCCCTGCGGCAATTTAAAGTTCGTCTCGATGTTGACGCCGCCAACGGAAATGTCGTTGATCTTGACGATAACCTCCTTGCCGTCGGACAAATGCAGAGGCGTCCGCCGCACGAAGGGCACTATGCGCTCATAGCGTCTGTTGTCGGGCAAATCCCAGGCTTCGCGATTGCCATACCAGGTCAGTTGCTCGGCGAGCTTGATGTGCTTCGTCTTGGGCAGGCTCATGCCGATGGCGAAGCCGGCGGCCTCCCGCCGCACGACGCCGCCCTCGAAGCGGCCAAGTTCGACGATGTAAATGATAATCTTCTCGCCGATCTCGGGGGCCACTGGAGCTGAAATCTTGATTTCCCGTGTCGACATTTCGGTCACCGAGCACTCATGCTCGGTGCGCGAGGGCAACATGAATCGCCCGCGCAGTTCGACCTTGACCGTCGGATATCTGTTCAATTCGGCGGTTTTTAATTTCAATTGAGATTGCGTGGGCATGGCTGTTTCACCGGCCGTTCGTTGTGCGCGCTAGAAGAAATCAATGTTTTCGCCCGGGGAGATTGCATTCGAAATATTGACGCACGCTTAAAGAAATGGATGACTCCAGGCGGACTTAGCGCGGATCGATAAAAATGGCGACATGATCGTTAACGAGTTCGCCGCGCATTGCCGCGCGCGCCCGTTCACCCGCGTTTTCGGGCCGCCAGCCCCCGCTCCCAGGCCAGCGCCTGGCGCACGATCTCATCCAAATCGTCGTGTCGCGGCTCCCAGCCGAGCGTCGCCTTGATGCGGCTATTCGCCGCGACGATCGCCGCCGCGTCGCCGGGACGGCGACCCGAAACCTCGACCGGGAAATCGACGCCCGTGACGCGCTTGACCGTCTCGATCACCTCTTTCACCGAATAGCCGCGCTCGTAACCGGCGTTACAGATGAGGCTGGCGCCGCCGCCGCGCAAATAGCGCAACGCGTCCATATGCGCGCGGGCGAGATCCGAAACATGAATGTAATCGCGCAAACAGGTTCCGTCCGGCGTTGGATAATCCGTGCCGAACAATTGCATGTTCGCGCGTAGGCCCAGCACCGCCTGCGCCGCGACCTTGATCAGATGCGTGGCGTTCGGCGTCGACTGGCCGGCGCGGCCCTTGGGATCGCCGCCCGCGACGTTGAAGTAACGCAGCGTGACATAGTTGAAGTCGTAGGCCTTGGCGACATCCTCCAGCATCCACTCCACCATCAGCTTGGAGCGGCCATAGGGCGAGAGCGGCTTGAGCGGCTCGTCCTCGATCACCGGATTTCGCGAAGGATCGCCATAGACCGCCGCCGTCGAGGAAAAGATGAAGCGCTTGATCTCGCAGCCCGTCGCGGTCTCCAGCAGATTGCGCGCCTTGGCGGTGTTGTTGAGATAATAGGCGAGCGGATCGGCGACCGACTCCGGCACCACGATCTTCGCGGCGAAGTGGATGATCTCGTCGACGTCGTATCGCGCGACGGTTTCGGTCACGAGGTCTTCGTCGCCGAAGTCGCCGACGACCAAGGGGACACCCTCGGGCACGGCCCATCGAAAGCCGGTCGAGAGATCGTCGAGGACAACCGCCTTTTCGCCAGCGTCAAGCAGTTCCAAAACCATGTGGGAGCCGATATAACCAGCGCCACCCGTCACCAATACCGTCATCGTCAACACCCGTTCATGCGATTTCGTCACAATTAAAAGGCGGAACCTAAGCTTACGTCAACCTCCCCGCCCGAGCGGCGGCTCCTCCATCAAGCAACGGACCCTTCATGAGCAAGCGCATCCGCAAGGCTGTTTTACCCGTCGCCGGTTTGGGCACGCGATTTCTACCAGCCACCAAGGCCGTGCCGAAGGAAATGCTCACCGTGGTCGATCGTCCGGTGGTCCAGCATGTCGTCGACGAGGCGCGCGAGGCCGGCATCGAGCACTTCATCTTCGTGACCGGACGCGGCAAGGCGGTGATCGAGGACCATTTCGATATGTCCTACGAATTGGAGGACACGCTTCGCCGCCGCGACAAGACCAAGGAATATGACGCGCTGATGGCGGACCTGCCCAAGGCCGGCGCCACGAGCTTCACGCGCCAGCAGGCGCCGCTGGGCCTCGGCCACGCGGTTTGGTGCGCGCGCGACATCATCGGCGACGAGCCTTTCGCCGTGCTGCTGCCCGACATGATCACGCTGCCGAACGGCCCGCGCAAGAGCCGCTGTCTCGCCCAGGCCATCGAGGCCCATGGCAAGCACGGCGGCAACATCATCGCGGTGGAGGAGGTTCCGCCGAGCGAGACGCATCAATATGGCATTGTGAGCGTCGGCGCGGATTACGGCCACAGTTTCGAGATCAAGGGCATGGTCGAAAAGCCGCCGCAAGGGACCGCGCCGAGCAATTGGATGATCTCCGGCCGCTATATTCTGGAGCCCGCGATTTTCGAGCTGCTCGAAAAAGGCGAAAAAGGCGCGGGCGGCGAAATCCAGCTCACCGACGCGATGATCAAGCTCGCGGCCACGCAGGCGTTTCACGGCGTGCGCTTCGATGGCAAGACCTACGACACCGGCTCAAAACTCGGATTTTTGGCCGCCAACATCGCCTTTGCGCTGGAGCGGCCGGACATTGCCGACGGGCTGCGGGCGGAGATTAAGCGGCTCTTGGGGTGAGGCGATTCTTCCTGCTCCCGCCCGCGGGAGAAGGTGGCCCCGCCAAAGGGCGTCATTTATGACGGGCTCTGGCGGGGTCGGATGAGCGTTCTGGGGGTGTTCCAACCTTGCTTAGGGAAACTCCTCCGATTTGCTCCCCCTCGCCGATCAAGCTCGGGCGTCCTAAAAGCCTCGCCGCTCGCTCCGTGCGCCAGCGCACAACGTTGAAGCGATCTTTCCGCTTAGATGCTCCCCATGCCGCTTCGGCATGTCCAAGGGAGTTTCCCAAATGATTTCCTCCGCCATTCTCCGCCGTTTGCTGATTGCCGTCGCCGCCCTATCCATGACCTTCGTCGCCGCTGAAATCAGCGCGCCAGCCAACGCCGCCGTGTTCCCTTCCCATAGCCTCGTTGATGGCGGCGACTGAGATTTTTCAGAGCGCGAAGGCGCGCGACTTTTTAGGCGAGAGGCTCTGCTTCTCGCGCTCTCCGGGATATTTGAAGACAACATGGTTGGGCTGGGTGTGGCGGGGCGCGCGGTCGGCTGAAATGCCCCTGCGCGCCCCATGACACGAACTCCGCCCGATCGCTTCGCTGCGCGAAATGCCCCAAGCCCCTCACCTTACCTCTCCCCGCAAGCGGGGAGAGGAGGCGGCCGGCGATCCGCCCATTCTTATATATCATTGTTATCCCGTTGATTTATGGCGAAGGGAGCCGCGTTGACGCTCCCTCCCCCCGCTTGCGGGGAGAGGTAAGGTGAGGGGCTCGGGGCGTTGAATCCGAACGAACCGATCAAGCGCAAACCGTATAACATATTGATCTTGAGCGATTTCTTGTCGTTCGAACGATTCCGTTCGAACGGAAAGCGCGCTAAGGGAAGCAAATCATCCTCTCGCTCACCCCATCGCCGGGTGGGTTCGTAGCGATAAAGGCCGTCCCGCGAAAAATTCGCGGTCTTTCGGATCGGTAAATCATTCGCAAGAGTCATCAAATCGATTGAATGAGCATGGTCGCGACTTGGCTGAAGCCCTCCCGGCGACCCTCATCCGACCTCGCTAAAGCGAGGCCACCTTCTCCCACTCCGTGGGAGAAGGAAGAAACTCCCGCTCACCGCTTCTTTTTGCGCAGCCTTATAATCACGTCGCAGCCGACGATCTCCATGCCCTCGGGCGGCGCCGGCAGGCGCGCGAATTCGACCGAGCCGTCCACCGCGTCGAACATGCGGCCGGTGCTTTCGTCCATGAAATGATGATGCGGCGAGGTGCGGGTGTGGAAATAGGTGCGCGGCCCCTGCACGGCGATTTCGCGCAGCAGGCCGGCGCCGGCGAACTGGTTCAGCGCGTTATAAACCGTCGAGAGCGACATGCGCAGCCCGGCCTCGCGCGCCTCGGCGTGCAGCGCCTCGGCGCTGACATGGCGGTCGCCATTGCCAAACAGCAGCCCACACAGGGACAGACGCTGCACGGTCGGACGCAAACCCGCGTCGCGTAGCCTGGTCTTGAGTTCGTTCTCGCTGGGGCGGCTGGCGCCTTCGCCTCGCGCGCCTTGCGGCCGGGTCGGCGCGCGATCGGCGCTGGTCGAGGGGACATGCGTCATTTGTTACATTGCGCGGAATCCCGCGCTCCCTGTTTGTCACGAATAGCTGAAGCCAGTAGAAGTCAGCGACCCGGACCTGTCAAACGAATTGCCGGAAAGTGTAATCTTTCCAAGGAAGCCCTGTGTCGACTCACCCGCCGGCGGAGACCGTCATGCAAATATCGCGCAAGCTTGCCTGCCTCGACCGGCGCGCCCTGCTGCTCGGCGCCGCGGCGCTCGCCTGCGGCGGCCGCGCTCTCGCGCAGGCCCAGGATTTTCAGTCCTTTGTGCAAAGCCTGTGGCCCGCCGCGCAGGCCGCCGGAGTCTCGCGCGAGGTTTTCGACGAGGCCGCGCGGGGCCTGACGCCAGAGCCGGCGGTGTTACAAAAGCCCGCGACACAGTCCGAATTCACCGTGTCGATTCCCGCCTATGTCGCGGGGGCCGCGACAACGTGTCGCGTCGCGCGCGGCCGCGCGCTGGCCGGCGAACTGACGCATATGCTGAGACAGATCGAACAGCGCGACGGCGTTCCCGGCGAGATATTGGTGGCGATTCTCGCGGTCGAAAGCAATTTC
>JBAWEN010000376.1:0-7361 GCA_049591215.1 Methylocystis sp.
TGTCTCGCAACCCAACCATACCGGCGAACCGCCGATGACCGCCGCCCGCTCGCTACGGCGCTATGTCGAGCGCGCTTCGCGGGCGGTCTTGCTCCAGCCGGTTACACCACCACCGGGGACACGATCCTCTGACACGCGCCTTCGGGGCGCGCCCCACTTTCCGCATAGCTCATCGTCGTGTGTGGGACATGTGGGTGGCGGAAGTTGTAGGCGCGCGCAGCAAAAAGGACATCAAGGCTTTTCGTGCGCCGCGCCCATTTCGGCAGGATGTTGTCGCGCAGCAGGTAGATCTATGTGTAATAACAGTCAATAAACATGGAACTGAAACAAGAATATTATAGCCTATACTGCTTGAAAATAACACATTGATGCTTATGTATATTCGCTATTTTTCGCGCCGAATAACACGCCTGATTCACCGAATAATTTTGCAAGGGGCTCATATGACTCGAGCTGATTTTTGAGCTTCCCAAACACTGGGCCTCGTAAAAGGACGGATCGCAGGGACGCGCTCCCAAAGAAGCTCTGTCGTCATCCTGATGCACTCGACACCCCAAAGTCCAATAGGGAGAGATTGTTCAATTGCTGTCTTCGAGGAGCAGAGATTGTCACAGCATCGACGATTCCCTTGGCCCGGGAGAGGAAAAATGCCTCACGATAGGCGGTCTCGAGCGCAGACTGCAATACCGGCGGTATCTCAATATGGGCGGATTGCCATAGCTGCGCCAAGCGGTCGAGCTGACGCGCCTTTCGGAGGATGGATGCATAGTCTCTACGGCTTCGTGCCCAAGCATTTGCAGCTACGTCGATCTCGCAGTAAGCTCGGATCTCCGGCTCGGCGCGAAGCTCAGAGAAGAAATATTGGGAGCGGCCCTGACGATAAGATCTCAAACAAAAGTCGTCGAAGCTCAGAGAGCGGATCATTACAGTGATCGCTCTCGGTTCATACAATACTTTCAATCCAGCGCGGCTCAATCGCCAACCCAGTTCGATGTCTTCGCAACCAAAACGAAAATCAGGGTGGAAAACCCCGCGCAGAAGGAGGAAGCCACGCTTGCAAGATGTGCGCCCACCCCAAAACTCCGTGTGCCCCATCAGCTGTCCCGCTTTCATCCCACCGTAGGAAAAAAGCTGGCATCCTACCTCCGTCACATGATGCATCACTGGAATTGTCGCTAGCTCAGCCTTCAGTCTGGTATGGCCTAAAACGGCGATTGCAGGATCCGGGTAGGCGATATGCGCCGCAAGGTGCGCGACAAGCAAATCCGGCTCCGCCACATCGTCATCGTCGAGGAACACCAAAATTGGTCCCTGGGCCATAAAAACACTTAGGTTCTTGGCGGCACTTATTCCTGCATGATTTTGCCTCACTATGCGTAGTGGTAGGCGATCCCGCCAGGCCTCCAGTATTTGTGGGGTTTCGTCCGAGGATCCGTCGTCAACAGCGACTATTTCGAAACGAGCGCGGTCAAGACTCTGCCGTTCTAACCCCTCGAGAACCTTTGGAAGGAAGTGAGCCCGATTCCGAGTGGGGAGCAGCGCGGAAATCTCTATAGGCACGGGTAAGCCTCAATCACGGTGAATGCTTCGTCCAGAGTCAAATGGGGATGTGCTGCAAGAGCCCAGCTCATCGCCCGTTGAGCGTCCCCGCAATCATAGCCTACAGCGGGGCGGCGTATGCGGTGAGCTACTGGAACCGCGTCCACGATTCCCATCCGTAGCGCGGCTCCTTCAATTTTCAAAGGCCAGATAAAGTCTAACCCCCACCCCATCCCACACTCTTCTCCGAACGGCAACAGAAGGCCCATCGCATCGCGACGGATGCAGACGATAGGACCGATCTCGACGAAACGAGTGCGGCGAGCCAGAAGACCCGGTAGCACTTGAACAATTGTGTGGTCCGTGAAACTGTCGGCTGTCCGCGCGGGCTGAGACAAAGCAAAGTCAAAATGGTCAGAAAGATCGATCAGCCTGTCCACAAAGCCTCGTCCGACTTCTACGTCATCATCACAAAGCAGAAGCCAATCGAAGTCTGCGGCATCTTGGATGACCCTGTCAAGCAAAGAGAATTTTGGCGTAGGCTTTGTCACAACCAGCTCGGTATTAGGTAGCGCCGCTCGCTCTTTGCCATCGCGAGCAAGGGCGATCCAGCGCTGCACCACTGTGTGTTTGGCGCTGCCTGCAAGTTCGTAGCTCAGATGCGCCGCTGCGTTCGGCCGATCGGCCAGATAGACCCCGACAGCAAGAACTCTAGCCATCGATCACCGCCTCCAGTCGCGACCTTACTACGTCGACCGACAGGGTCCGTTCAATATGCTTTCGACCCGCGACAGAAAGGCGCAACCACAGTTCGTCGTCGCTAAGTAGGCGGAGGACTTGAGCGGCGAAAGCCTGTTCATCGCTCGCGATCAAGACCTGCGTTTGATTGTTCAACTTCATTCCCTCGGCGCCGATTGGTGTGGTTACGACGGGTAGGCCCAACGACATGCTTTGTCCAACTTTACCAATCATCCCCGCCCCATATCGCAAGGGGGCAACGAAGACCCGGTGACTATCAAAGACCGACGTCAAGTCGGGGACGTAACCAAGCACCTCAATTCCCGGGCGACTCCCCAAGGCTAAAACCTCGGCGTCTGGGTTAGCCCCAGCAATACTGAAAGTTACATCGGGGACAGCGTCACGAATCGAGGGAAAAATTCGCTCTGCGAACCAATGCACCGCGTCGCCGTTCGGCGTGTGCCAGAATCCCCCAACAAAAAGCAGGCCCCTGCGTCGATGTGGTCCCGGAATTGATGACGTGGGCACTTCAAAGACGTTGGTCAACACCTCCACTACAGCAGTTGGCGCGAGCTCCAGCAGTGCGGCTTTTTCGTTCTCGGATACGGCAAAGGTAACATCGGCCGCCAATGCACACGCTATCTCTTCGGCGCGTTGTTGAGTGGCCTTAGCATGAAGCTCAGAATCTGCGCGCAACTCCGCCTCTCGCAATATCCGAAGCGCATGGAAATCCACCATGTCGTATGCAATGCGCGCAGCCGGGCAGCGGCTGCGAACCAGCGGTATGAACTGCTTGGCGACATCGGGAAAACAGAGGAATACCCAGTCAAGGCAACGGCCTCGGTCCCTGAGGAAGCCACCGATCTCCTCGGTTCCGTAAAGAAACCCATTGACCCCAACGGCTGCGAGCGTCTGCTCGTATCTTCTGCGACCCTCAGAAGTTGCTAGTATTCCAGGTTGGTGATGCAGGCCCATCAGCGAGCCGAACGTGATGGACCAGCCCGCGGCTCCTAATATGGCGATAATGCTCTTAAGGCGTAGGCACCCGCTTGCTTGGTCGAACAATGGAAGATGGTTGGCGACTACCAGGATTTCCTTGCCCAATCGAGTTTGAGTTGTGTCCCAAGGCGGGACGGCCTCAATCGGGGCAGACGAAATTTGATCGCCTCCTGTTGTGGCTACAGACGCGCGTCGAGAACCATCGTGCAAATGAGAAAGCCCCAAAAAACGGGTCACCGTCCAGTAAAGCTCTTTGATTCGAAGTCCAATCCTGGCCGAAACTGTGTCCGTTGTGGTTACAGACGCGCATCGAGAACCATCATGCAAATAAGAAAGCCCAATAATGCGGGTTACAGTCCAATAAAGCTCCTTTACCCTCAGCATCGTTGGGTCGTGATCGGGAGAAGTGTGATAGCTTGTACTTGTACTTGCGCTTTGAAGGCGAGAAATTTCTTGGCGCAAACCTTCTAGCTCATCCCGAAGGCGAGAAATTTCTTGGCGTAAAATCTTTTCACGTATCGTCGGCATGTCGAAAGATCCTGGTTGGAACTTCGCGGTTCAACTGCCAGTTGCATTTCGCGCAAATTGGCTATGGACTCAAGAGCGCGGCGCGTGCCGAAAGTCTTAAGTTTTGCGAGGCGGCTTATGACGGCTTTCTGTTCCTCTCAACCGCACAGGCCGACCTAGGGAGGGTTTCATAGTTCCAACTAGCATCATTGCCAAGTGCACGTTCACCGAGCGTGCAGAGCAGTTCGGCGAGCGGCCTCCAAAGCCGACGTGGGACGTGACGCGACCATAATAAATCGTCGGCTGACTCCACTGGATGACCTAGGCATGATGAACTTATAAGCTCACGAAGATGCGAGACTTCACGATCAATCAGGTCGAGCGTTTCGCTGTCAACCGCGGGGAGCGCGGCGCTCCATCGAATCGGAAGCGCGTCGAACAGGTCTGCGAATTCGTCGAGGCCGTCGCATTTCGCATTGTGATACACCAAGTCGTAAAGCTCTGGGAGATATTCGTCAGCTAACTTGAAGGTCGATAGTGGCTCTATCTGTTCGTATTTGTGTATCTTTTCCCATCGCTCCGCCGGCGTGTGCAAAAGGCAGTTGCAGTGGACAAAGAACGTATTTTCAGGGGCTAATGGACAAAACCGTGGGTGCTCAAACCCTTGCGTATGGACGCGGTTAACGTATTGGACTCGCTGAACGTGATGAAACCGCGCATGTGGGCCGAGATATTCAGGCGCCTGCGGATGCCCGAAACGTCCAAGGCCGCGGCTATAGAAAATCTCACCGTCGTGAAGGAATAATTCGCGTCTCGAAATATTCCAAGCCTGATTAAGCGACGTGACCCCGATAGAGGAAACCCAACGCAATAAGGCTGCTGACGGGAACTCGACATCGTCCAAGCGAAGGATCCATGCCGCTCCAGCGTTTCGCGAGCCGAATTCGATCATTCCGGCTTCAGCAAAATCCCCCGCTGGAGTAGACGCAATTAGGTCGGCCAACATGTCGCGCGTTGCGTCTTTGCTTCGTGTATCAACAATATAGATTGGCTCGATTCCTGATTTCCGGTAAGCATCTAGGAATGCCCCACCCCATCTTGCACTACCTCGCGTCGCAATTACGCTTCTTAAGCTTGGCATAACTTACACATATCTCCGACGCCCCATTTGTCGCAAAACGGATAAATCTACGCTGCCTTCGTTCATTCGTCGTCTTGCGTCGGATCACCCGATCAGACTAAGGACAACCGGGTCACTATCGTGGCATTTCAAGATGGCGTCAACAGGCTATCTCCCGGCAAGTCCACGCTAATGTCTATGCGTTCGGCGGTCAGAAAGCATCTTTACGTGCTTGTGCGCCCGCAGAGTCCTGTTGTCGGCGCAAGTCAGAAATGGCGCTTTTTCTGCAACATTGAAATGACACTCCTCGCCGCTCCCCGCACCTCGCGGGTTCGAGCGGGGCGGCGCAGCCTTTCGGTTAGCCCCGCCGCGCTGCTCGAACGAATCCGCGACTTCGCCTCAGCGGACAGACGCGTGTAGACATCCGAGAATCACTTGCCGTCATCCACTGACTCGGTTGCCGTCACCTGCGGCAGTTGATGAAGGCCAGTCGCCTGCCCGACGCGCATGACGCTGAAATAACCCCTACAAGCTCTCGCCTTCCGACTCCTCTTCCTTATTCTCACGCGGCTTTTGGAGAAATCTTTCATGGTTCTCGATGTCGCGCTGGCGCTGTTCCTTTTGCTCCGGGGAGAGGCGCGCGATGGCGCCGCTGAAACGGAAAGATCGCGGCGCCGTCGATCCGCTCCAGCGCCTGGCTCAAAGAGCCGAGCGAGTTCGGAACCGCATACATATTTTCGTTGCTGTTTCGAGCGGGTATAACCTCGGCGACGCGAGCCGCGGGAACGTCAAGGAAGACAAGACGGTTGGCGACCTGTCGCGCGACCCCTTCGGCGATCGCGTGAGCGCTATTGAAAATCATCGTCTTGTGCGAGTCCGGGACGGCGCCGGAGGCTCGGCCCGGTAAAACCGCATGGCGCCGGGGGCGAGCGGTGGCAATTCCCCAAAGCTGTTTTGACGCTCGCCAAGATCCGTCCATTGCTGGGCGGCCGCGTGGGCATGCGCGCGGCCCTCCTCCCGTGTCGGGCGAAAAATCCCCTTGTTCTTGACCCGCGCCACACGGCGCCGGACGCCCTCCGGCATCTCGTCGAAAGCTTTTTCCAAAAGCTCAAGAAGCTCAAACGGATCGCCATGAGAGCCCGCAAAACCGACACAAGCTTCAAAGCCATGATAAACCTTGCGGCGACCGTGATACGCACGAGGGGACAGTGAACGTCAACAGCCCCTAGAGAGCCGCCGCCGAAACCTACCCCCCTCAAACCATTTGAACCCTTCCTGTAAGAAATTCGGGCGGCATTTGTGGAGCATTTCTGGCCTCTAAATTTGCGCGATATCCCAATCCAACTCCTCTGTATAAGGAACCTCGCACCAAGTCTTTTTAGTTTCCTTTGGAAAAAGGACAACCTTATCTTTAGAAACAATTAGTTTTACAACATGATGCTCCATATCATGACCAGCATGACCTCTGCCTCCAGAGATAAAACCACTTTTATCGTCCGTCTCTCGAATATCATGGCGGTGACGAGAGTAAATAACATCTCCATTGCGCCCAAAAATCCCAAAAAACGGTTCTTCTACAGCCGAAATAGCATTTGATATCATATATGTTCCGCTGTTGTACCAAATTCCAAACCAATTTGATCCCTCTGGGTGGGGAATCTCCGTATAAAACACGGCAGCAGGAAAGTCACTCCAATTTCCGCCCCTTAACTTAAGTTGCGACTCAAAAACATATTTGGCATTATACTTTTCTGCAATTTTTTCGATCTGTTTCTCAGAAAGAAACGAACAATCGGTGAGAATCCTCATTTTTTCCTCCCATCGGATTGGAAGAACTCGTCGCCTCTGTGCGGACAAGCCGCGCGGAAACCCTCACGCTGAGAGAGTCGTTCCGGGAAATCACAGAGCTCTGGCTGGGGCGCAATCACTGATCTCGTCCGGGCTGAACCGCCGCCACCTTCCGGCGGAGCATTCCCAGCAAGCGCGCTCCCCATGCCCCACCAGTCAGGGCTGACCTCTCTTCGGGTTCCAGCCGTGGAGCGTGCGCGGAGCCATTGACACCCCGAAACGAAGCGGACCAGCTAACATCCTCCGGCATTGGTCGGGGCGCGCCCCGCGACGGCTCGACACGGCCCGAAACCGGCGCTCGGTTTTCCGCCGGCGGCGGGGCGCCCTTGAAGACGAAGCGGCGGCGGGCCTCGTGATAGGCGGGGTCCGGCCCGAAGAAGTTGACCTTCATTCGCTCCAGTTCCTCGGCGCGATAGCTCGCGAGCGGCTTGATGCTTTCGTCATCGAGACGGCGCTCGTGTTTCTTTCGCAGCATCGCTCGAAATTCAGGGTCTTGCGCGAGGCGTGTCGCGCGCGCCCGCAGTTCGGCCTCGAACGAATCGGCGTCCTCGCCAAAGGCGTCGTCGAGAAATCCGATCTCGCAGGCCGCTCTCGCGCCAAGCGGCTGACA
>JBAWEN010000377.1:0-2359 GCA_049591215.1 Methylocystis sp.
GCGCAGCACGAAAGAGTGTCCGGCGTGGTCGCCTTCGGCCGTCTTGTCGGCGACAAAAGTAGAAAAGGGCGTCCCGGCGATCTCGACCTGCTCATAGGCGATTTCATTTAGCTTGGGGATCGTCAATTCCCCGGCCGTTTGCACCTTCTCGAAATATTTGCGGTGCGTCACCGGATCCCATTCGAAGAAAGTCGTGTCGTTGACGTGGTTCTTGACCAGAAAATACTGCGCGTCCTCGACATAGGGCGCGATTTCCTCAATCTCCTCGAGCGAGGAGATTGACGAGCCGAGCACATGGAAAACCACGAAATTGAATTCGCCTTCCTTCACTGCGTCGAGGAAACCCATGTCGTGCAGCGCCTGCAACGCGATGCTCAAGCCGCCGGCGCGCACGTCGATCACGCTCACCTTGATTTGCGCCGTCTCCAGGGTGTCAATGATCTTCATCTGGTCGGCGGTCGAGGTCAGGTCGACGATCTCGGTTTCCTCGGGATGAAACCTGTATAGCGTCCCACGCGGATGTTCCGTGTCGAAGGCGCGCGTGATCACATTATTGTTTGCAAGATAATCCAAAACCGCGCGAGCGATCGTGGTCTTGCCGACGCCGCCCTTGTCCGCCCCGATTACAATAACTGAAGGTTTCATATTCCGTCCCGTTTCTTGCGCCATATGTTGCGGAGCGAGCTGTTCGCGCGCTTCCTCGGCCTTGTTCGACGAAAGGGTCCTTGGGTCTCGTAACGGTTTCCGTGTCATGGAGCGTTCCTATAGCATCAGCGCGGCGTTTGCGCACGGGCGATTCCTGAAATTGACAAATTGATTTACAAGGTAGCGACGGCTAGCGCCAAGCTTGAAGTCAGAAGTTTTCATATTTAACGAATTTTTCAAGTGATATATTGCGGTATCGCACTTTGCTAAAGTGAATTGACATTCGCTCGACGACAGGTATGTAACACTGCTCAAACCGGACATTCGCCGCTCGCGCGGCCGTGCGATCTAAAGGTTATCGCGCGTTATATCGCGCCAGCGAAGGGCGCTCTCGCGCGTCGGCGCGGGGAAACGAGGCGGGCGTATGCACGAAGCGAAGGCGCGCTTGGAGAGGCTGACGACCGTGATCCATGTCGAGGATCGCGCGGGCGTCACGCATGCGATCGAGCCCGTCGAAGGCTGGCGGCTGATGGAAATCCTGCGCGATTATCGGCTTGCCATGGAAAACACTTGCGGCGGCGCGCTGGCGTGCGCGGAATGTCACGTTCTCATCGACCCCGAATGGGTCGCCAAGGTTCCGCCGCCTCGGGAGGATGAACTGGACAAGCTCGACGAATTGCCGCTGATCTTCGAAAACTCCCGCCTCTCCTGCCAAATCATTTGGTCGGACGAGTTGGACGGGCTACGGCTGACAATTCCTTTGGCGGTGTGATGACGCAGTTGAAAAATCCACAAATTCTGTTCGCCAGCGATCTGCGCGACGGCGAGGTGCTGTTCCTTGGGCCCTCGGGCTGGACGCGCGATCATCGCCAAGCGAGCATCGCCCGCGACGGCGCCGAAGCGGCGGCGCTGGAGGCGCGCGGCAAGGCCGACGTCGCCGCCAATCGCGTCGTCGACATCTATCTCGCCGATGTGGCTGTTGGCGCGGGCGGCGCGCCGGAGCCGCTGCATTATCGCGAAAAAATGCGGATCAAGGGGCCGAGCGTGCGCCGCGATCTCGGAAAACAGGCCCGATTGGCGCAGGCGGGAGAGCCACGATGACCGCGCACGACCCGCAACAGGCGTCGCGCCCCAACGCGCCGACGACGACCTATCTTTACGATGCTTACGACACGGCCTTCGTGCGCGAGCGCGTCGCCGAATTTCGACAGCAGGTCGCCCGCCGGCTCGAAGGCGCGATGACGGAAGACGAGTTCCGTCCGTTCCGGCTGATGAACGGGCTCTATCTGCAATTGCACGCCTATATGCTGCGCGTCGCCATTCCCTACGGGACGCTGACCGCGCGCCAGATGCGCCGCCTCGCCGACATCGCCGACAAATGGGACAAGGGCTACGGCCATTTCACCACGCGCCAGAACCTGCAATACAACTGGCCGAAACTGGTCGACGTTCCCGATATTCTGGAGGCGCTCGCCGATGTCGAGATGCACGCCATCCAGACTTCCGGCAATTGCATCCGCAATGTCACCGCCGATCATTTCGCCGGCGTCGCCGTCGACGAATTGGAAGACCCGCGCCCGACGGCGGAATTCTTGCGGCAATGGTCGAGCCTGCACGCGGAGTTCAGCTTTCTGCCGCGCAAGTTCAAGATCGCGGTGGCCGGCGCCACGCATGACCGCGCCGCGATCAAGGCGCATGACATCGGCCTGCGCAT
>JBAWEN010000378.1:0-8503 GCA_049591215.1 Methylocystis sp.
ACATACGATCACCACGCTGACTGGCTCGTGCATCATCGCGCTCGCGGTGGCGCTGGGCGAGATCGACGCCGAGGCGGGTTTCGCGGCGGCTTATGTCGACGAAGACCATCAGATGCGGGTCTGGGGCGCGGACGCCGAGGCTATGGCGCGACGCGAACGCCGGCGTGAGGAGATGCGCGCCGCCGCGAGGTTGTCGGCGCTCGCCAGTTAAGGCAGCGGCGCCGAATTTTTGAGCGCAAGCCCCGACTTTGCTGCAGTTGCGTCATTTGTGACGAGAAAGCCGCGGTTGTCGCTTGCTTTGACCGGAACGCTTTGTTCGGAACGCAGGCCAGCCGGTCGGGGAGGCGCCTGTTCCTGGCTCTTGCGCGTTCCAGGCTCCGGCCTCGCGCAAAAAGTGTCGCATGCGCCGCAAATCTATTGGACCCGCGAAATGCCGCTCCTGCTAGAACAATATCTGCCGCTGGTGATCTTCGCGGCGCTCTCGGCGATCATCGCCGGCGCGCTGCTGGTCGTGCCGTTTTTGCTGGCCTTCAAGGCCCCGGATCCCGAAAAGCTCTCGGCTTACGAGTGCGGCTTCAATCCGTTCAACGACGCGCGCATGAAATTCGACGTGCGCTTCTATCTGGTCTCGCTGCTGTTCATCGTGTTCGACCTCGAAGTCGCCTTTTTGTTTCCCTGGGCCGTAGCCTTCAAGGAAGCTGGCGTCTTTGGTTTTTGGGCGATGATGGCGTTTCTGGGCGTGCTGACCATCGGCTTCGTCTACGAATGGCGCAAGGGAGCGCTTGAATGGGATTGATCGCCAATCAGGGTTCGACGCTCGTCGCTCCGCAAGGCGCGGGCCTCATCGATCCGCGCACCGGCAAGCCGGTCGGCTCGACCGATCCGTTTTTCGTCAATCTCAACGATGAACTGGCCGACAAGGGCTTTCTGGTCACCGCGACGGACGACATCATCACCTGGGCGCGCACTGGCTCGCTGATGTGGATGACCTTCGGTCTCGCCTGCTGCGCCATCGAAATGATTCAGGCGGCGATGCCGCGCTACGATCTGGAGCGTTTCGGCTTCGCGCCGCGCGCGAGCCCGCGCCAGTCGGATGTGATCATCATCGCCGGCACGCTCACCAATAAAATGGCGCCGGCGCTGCGCAAGGTTTACGACCAGATGCCCGAGCCGCGGTACGTTATCTCGATGGGCTCCTGCGCGAATGGCGGCGGCTATTACCACTATTCCTATTCGGTGGTGCGCGGCTGCGACCGAATCATTCCGGTCGACGTCTATGTGCCGGGCTGTCCGCCGTCGGCGGAGGCGCTGGTGTATGGCGTGCTGCTGCTGCAAAAGAAAATCCGGCGCACGGGCACGATCGAACGCTAATGACGGGGTCGCCGTTGGTCGCGGGGCGGGCGAGGCCCGGCCGGGCGCTCCTAGGTCGGTTGGTCGCGAGGGAAGATGCGAATGGTTGATCAACTCCAGGCTCTCGGCGCGAAGATCGCCGCGGCTTCCGCGGGCGCGGTAACCGATGTCAAGATCGCGTTCGGCGAATTGACGTTGACCATCGCGCGCGAGCGATGGCTGGACGCCATCAAGATTCTGCGCGACGAGCCGGACTATCTTTTCGTCCACATCGTCGACGTGACGGCGGCGGATTATCCCGAGCGCGAAGAACGCTTCGAGGTCGTCGCCCATTTGCAGAGCCCCAAGCATAATCTGCGCGTCCGCGTAAAGACGTCGACCGACGAAATGACGCCGGTCGCCTCGCTCACCGCGCTTTATCCAGGCGCCGATTGGTTCGAGCGCGAAACCTACGATCTTTTCGGCGTGGTGTTTTCGGGCCATCCCGATCTGCGTCGCATCATGACGGATTATGGCTTTGACGGGCATCCGCTGCGCAAGGATTTCCCGATGACCGGCTTTGTCGAGGTTCGCTATGACGACGAGCAGAAGCGCGTCGTCTACGACCCGGTTCGGCTGACGCAGGAATATCGCCAGTTCGATTTCCTCTCGCCATGGGAGGGCGTGCAATATGATCTGCCCGGCGACGAAAAGGCCAGGGGGCAATGAGGCGCGTTTTCTCGAGCGAGAGCGCCGGAATGAGCGCCTTTTTGAAAAGAACGGGCGCCGCGCTGCTGGTCGCGGGCGTCTTTTCGACTGGGGCGCTGGCGCTGGACTCTGCTCCGACGAGCGAATTCGAGCAAAAGCTCAAGGGCTATGATCCGGAATCGATCGCGGCCGCGCGGCAATACGCGCGCGCGGCGGACTTGAAGGGAATGATGGCGAGGGTGGCGCCCACGCTTCGGCAACAGATAATCGCCGGAGCCCGCGCGCAAAATCCAAACCTCAGCTCCACGCAAATCGAGACTTTCGCGGACGCCTTCGTCAAGAGCGCCTTTGTCGATAATGCGCAGGCGATAGAGGACGCGTCGATTTTGATGATGATGGACATCTTCGACAAGGATGAACTGGTCGCGCTCGGCAAATTTTACAGCTCGCCAATTGGAGCGAGCATTATGAGTAAAATGCCGAAAATGATGGAAAGAATGCCGACGCTGCTGAGTTCGATCGTGCCGAGAGCCATCAAGGACGCGCAGGAGAAAATGAAGAAGAACGGCCTCGACGTGAAAATCTGAACGCTGGATCCTCACAAATGACCGACCAATCCTTACGCAATTTCTCGATCAACTTCGGTCCGCAGCATCCGGCGGCGCACGGCGTGTTGCGCCTTATTCTCGAACTCGACGGCGAAGTCGTCGAACGCGTCGATCCGCATATCGGCTTCCTCCATCGTGGCACGGAAAAGCTGATGGAGGCGCGCACCTATTTGCAGAACGTGCCTTATTTCGACCGGCTGGACTATTGCGCGCCAATGAATCAGGAGCACGCCTTCTGCCTCGCCATCGAGCGGCTGCTTGGCGTCGAGGTTCCGCGCCGCGGCCAGCTTATTCGCGTGCTTTTTTCCGAGATTGGCCGGCTGTTGTCGCATTTGCTCAACGTCACCTCCCAGGCGATGGACGTGGGCGCCTTGACGCCGCCGCTGTGGGGCTATGAGGAACGCGAGAAGCTGATGGTGTTTTACGAGCGCGCCAGCGGCGCTCGCTTGCACGCCAATTATTTCCGCCCCGGCGGCGTGGCGCGCGAATTGCCCGACAAATTGATCGAGGACATCGGCGCCTTTTGCGATCCTTTCTTGAAGGTGCTCGACGATCTCGAGGCGCTGTTTATCGAGAACCGCATTTTTAAGCAGCGCAACGTGAACATTGGCGTGATCTCGCTCGAGGACGCCTGGAAATTCGGCTTCTCCGGCGTGATGGTGCGCGGCTCCGGCGCCGCGTGGGACTTGCGCAAGGCGCAGCCCTACGAGTGCTACGAGGAGATGGAGTTCGACATCCCCGTCGGCAAGAACGGCGACTGCTATGATCGCGCCGTCATCCGCATGGAGGAAATGCGGCAGTCGACCTCCATCATGCGCCAGTGCGTGAACAAGCTGCTGATGCAAGAAAATCGCGGTCCCGTGTCCGTGGTCAACACGAAGGTCTCGCCGCCCCCTCGCGCCGAAATGAAGCGCTCGATGGAGGCGCTGATTCATCACTTCAAGCTCTTCACCGAGGGCTTCAAGGTTCCGGCGGGCGAGGTTTATGCCGCGGTGGAGGCGCCCAAGGGCGAGTTCGGCGTCTATTTGGTGTCGGACGGCACCGACAAGCCGTATCGCTGCAAGATCCGCGCGCCTGGCTTCGCGCATCTGCAAGCCATGGACTTTTTGTGCCGCGACCATATGCTCGCCGACGTTTCGGCGATTTTGGGGTCGCTCGATATCGTGTTCGGGGAGGTCGATCGCTAATGTCCATCCGTCGTCTCGCCGAAAAGCAGCCCGAGAGCTTCGAATTCACGCCACAAAACAAGACGTGGCTGGAAAAGCAGATCGCCAAATATCCCGATGGCCGACAGGCTTCGGTCGTCGTCCCCGCGCTGTGGCGGGCGCAAAAGCAAAACGACTACTGGCTGCCGCGCGCGGCGATCGAAAAGGTCGCGGAAACGCTGGGCATGCCCGACATCCGCGTGTTGGAGATCGCCACTTTCTACTCGATGTTCAATCTCGCGCCGGTGGGGAAATATTACGTGCAGCTTTGCGGCACGACGCCTTGCATGCTGCGCGGCTCCGACGACATCATCAAGGTGCTGGAGCGACGTGTTGGCCCCCAGCGCAAGGTGACAGCCGATGGGTTGTTTTCGTGGCTCGAAGTCGAGTGTCTCGGCGCCTGCTGCAACGCGCCGATGGTGCAGATCAACGACGATTTCTACGAAGACCTGACGCCCGAGAACTTCGAGAAGCTGCTCGACGACCTCGCCGCCGGCCGCCCGGTGAGGACCGGCTCCCAGACCGGCCGCAACGGCTCCGAGCCGGAAGGCAAGTTGACGAGTCTGACATCCCTCTACGGCGACGGCGCGAAGTAACCAAGATCCAAGAGTGACGGGACGAAATATGCTCTCCGACGCAGATCGCATCTTCACCAATCTCTACGGCCTTGGCGACCGTTCGCTGGCGGGCGCGAGGAAGCGCGGCCAATGGGACAACACCAAGGCCCTGCTCGACAAGGGCCGCGACAAGATCATCGACGAGGTGAAGGCGTCGGGTCTGCGCGGACGCGGCGGCGCGGGCTTTTCGACCGGTTTGAAATGGTCGTTCATGCCCAAGGAAGTCGATCCGGCGCGGCCGCATTATCTCGTCATCAACGCCGACGAATCCGAGCCCGGCACCTGCAAGGATCGCGAGATCATGCGCAACGACCCGCACACGCTGGTCGAGGGCGCTCTCATCGCCTCTTTCGCCATGGGGGCGGGCGCCTGTTACATTTACGTGCGCGGAGAATTCATCGCCGAACGCGAGGCGCTGCAGCGCGCGGTCGACGAGGCCTATGAGGCCAATCTTATCGGCAAGAATAACATCCACGGCTATCCCTTCGATCTTTATGTCCACCACGGCGCCGGCGCTTACATCTGCGGCGAGGAGACGGCGCTGCTGGAGAGTTTGGAGGGCAAGAAGGGAATGCCGCGGCTAAAGCCGCCGTTCCCGGCCAATGTCGGCCTTTATGGCTGTCCGACCACGGTCAATAATGTCGAGTCCATCGCCGTCGCGCCGACCATTTTGCGCCGCGGGGCGTCGTGGTTCGCCGGCATCGGCCGGCCGAACAACACCGGCACCAAGCTGTTCAGCATTTCGGGCCATGTGAACCGGCCCTGCAATGTCGAGGAAGCGATGTCGATTTCCTTCCGCGAATTGATCGAGGAGCACGGCGGCGGCGTTCGTGGCGGCTGGGATAATCTTCTCGCGGTCATTCCCGGGGGGTCGTCGGTTCGCTGCGTGCCGGCGCATGAGATCATCGACTGTCCGATGGATTTCGACAGCCTGTCGAAGCTGGGTTCGGGGCTCGGCACCGCGGCGGTGATCGTCATGGACAAGTCGACCGACATCATCCGCGCGATCGCGCGTCTATCGTATTTCTATAAGCACGAGAGTTGCGGTCAGTGCACGCCATGCCGCGAGGGCACGGGGTGGATGTGGCGTGTGCTGGAGCGCATGGTCGAGGGCCGGGCGCATAAGCGCGAGATCGATCTGCTGCTCGACGTGTCGAAGAAGATCGAAGGCCACACGATTTGCGCGCTGGGCGACGCGGCGGCGTGGCCGGTGCAGGGGCTTATCACCCATTTCCGCGATGTGATCGAACAGCGCATCGACCAATATGCGGCCAATCCGCATCCCGATCCCGTGCGCGTGGCGGCGGAGTGAGAGGCATGACGGCATTGGGCAAAAGCGTCGATTTGGAGAAGGCGAAGTGACCAAGATTCTCGTCGATGGCGTGGAAGTTGATGTCCCGCCCGAGTTCACCCTGCTCCAGGCTTGCGAGGAGGCTGGCGCGGAAGTGCCGCGCTTTTGCTACCACGAACGGCTGTCGATCGCCGGCAATTGCCGCATGTGTCTTGTCGAGGTGAAGGGCGGCCCGCCCAAGCCGCAGGCTTCCTGCGCGATCGCCGTCAAGGATCTGCGTCCCGGCCCGGCCGGCGCGCCGCCGGAGGTGTTCACCAAATCGCCGATGGTGAAAAAGGCGCGCGAAGGCGTGATGGAGTTTCTGCTGGTCAATCATCCCCTGGATTGCCCGATCTGCGACCAGGGCGGCGAATGCGATCTGCAGGACCAAGCCCTGGCCTTTGGCGGCGACTCATCGCGCTACATTGAGAACAAACGCGCGGTCGAGGACAAATATATCGGTCCGCTGGTCAAGACCGAGATGACCCGCTGCATCCATTGCACGCGCTGCGTCCGCTTCACGGCGGAGGTCGCCGGCACTGGCGAAATGGGCGCGATCGGACGCGGCGAGGACATGGAGATCACCACCTATCTCCAGAGCGCCATGACGTCGGAGCTTCAGGGCAATGTCACGGACCTTTGCCCGGTCGGCGCGCTGTTGCCGAAGCCGCAAAATTTTCGGGCGAGGCCCTGGGAATATCAGAAGACCGAGAGCGTCGACGTGCAGGACGCGCTTGGCTCGGCGATCCGGGTCGACGCTCGCGGGCGCGAGGTGATCCGAATCCTGCCGCGCATAAACGACGCGGTGAACGAAGAGTGGATTTCCGACAAGACGCGGCAAGTGGTCGACGGTCTCGCACGGCAAAGGCTGGATCGCCCCTATATCCGCGAGGGGAGCCGGCTTCGTCAGGCGTCCTGGCAAGAGGCGCTGAACGCTGTCGCCGCCAAGACAAAATCGGCGCCGGCGGCAAGAATCGGCGCGCTGGTCGGCGATCTCGCCGCGCTTGAGGAAACCTTCGCGCTAAAAACTTTGGCTGATGGATTGGGCGTCGTTCATCTCGACTGCCGCCAGGACGGCGCCAAGCTCGATCCGGCGTTCGGGCGCGCTTCCTATCTGTTCAACGCGACCATAGCCGGCATCGATGACGCCGACGCTCTGCTCATCATCGGCTCCAATCCGCGCAAGGAAGCGCCCGTGCTCAACGCGCGCATTCGCAAGCGTTGGCTAAAGGGTGGCTTCAAGATCGCGCTGATCGGCGAAAAGGTCGATCTGACCTATGATTACAACTATCTCGGCGCCGGTCCGGACTCGCTGCTGCATTTCATCCAGCAACCGCAGGCGCCCGCGCAAAAACGGATCATTCTAATTGGCCAGGGCGCGCTGGCGCGCGAAGACGGCGACGCGGTGCTCGCATTCGCGGCGCAGGCGGCGCAAAAGCATGGCGGCGTCGGCGGCGACTGGAACGGCCTGTCGATATTGCACACCGCGGCCGCGCGCGTCGGCGCGTTGGATCTCGGCTTTGTCCCCGGCGCGGGGGGGGTGGGCGCGCATGATTTCGTCAAGGCTGGCGCGTTGGATTTGATCTTCAATCTCGGCGCCGACGAGATCGACATCGCGCCTGGCGCGTTCGTCGTCTACATCGGATCGCATGGCGATCGCGGCGCGCATCGCGCGGATGTGATCCTTCCCGGCGCCGCCTATACCGAGAAGTCGGGCCTGTTCGTCAACACGGAGGGGCGTGTGCAAGCCGCGTCGCGGGCCGCGTTCCCGCCGGGCGACGCCCGCGAGGATTGGGCGATTTTGCGAGCGCTTTCCGGCGCGCTGGGCGAACCGTTGCCCTTCGACTCATTGACGCAATTGCGCAAGGCGATGTTCGAAAAACATCCGCATTTGCAGCGGCTCGATGCGATCGAGCGTGGTGACGCCGCCTCGGTGTCGAAGTTGGCGCAACATTCGTCGGTCGCGATGAAGGACGCTTTCGCGTCGAGCATCTCCGATTTCTATCTCACCAATCCGATCGCGCGCGCGTCGGCCGTCATGGCCGAGTGTTCCGCGCTGGCCAAGGGCCGGCTGCGACAAGCCGCGGAATAGGAGTAAACGACGTGACCGACGGCTGGCTGCACACTATCGTTTCCTTCGTCACGGAAAATCCCGTGCTTCTCGCGATCTATAAGAGCGTCCTGATCGCCGTCGTGCTGCTCATCTATGTCGCCTATGTGATTCTGGCGGATCGCAAGATCTGGGCGGCGGTGCAGTTGCGGCGCGGCCCCAATGTCGTCGGTCCCTGGGGCCTGTGGCAGAGCTTCGCCGACTTCTTAAAGTTCGCGCTGAAGGAACCCATCATTCCGGACACGGCCAATAAGAGCGTGTTCCTGTTCGCGCCATTCTTGATGGCGACCCTGGCGATCGCCGCATGGGCCGTCATTCCGGTGTCGTCCGACGGCTGGGTGGTCGCGGATATCAATGTCGGCGTACTCTATATTTTCGCGCTGTCCTCGCTCGGCGTCTATGGCGTGATCATGGGCGGCTGGGCGTCGAACTCCAAATATCCATTTCTGTCGGCGTTGCGCGCCGCCGCCCAAATGGTGTCCTACGAAGTGTCGATCGGCTTCGTCATTATCACCGTTCTGCTCTGCGCTGGCTCGCTCAATCTCACTGAGATCGTGCAGGCCCAGGACACCAAATACGGGATTCTCGGCTGGTAC
>JBAWEN010000379.1:0-2422 GCA_049591215.1 Methylocystis sp.
CATCATCATCATGGCCGTCGATCCGCTGGTCGACGCAGCCAACGACGCTCCCGCGACTCCGAGCACCGTGACGGCGTTAGCCGATCGCTTGACCTTCGAGACATGCTTCGCCCGCGCCATAGCAAAGTCCCTCCGTTACCACTACGCTAGTTAAATATGCGCCGCGATCACGATCCGTCAATCGCAGCTGAGAAATTTTTGGCATGATGCGGTTACTCGTTAGATTGTCCGCTCCAGTCTTGCGGAGTGGAAAAGCTGCGCGGTCCTTCTTCATTTCGCTCATTGTCGCGAAGCTGCTGGCGACTCGGACGCCTTCGCCTTGTCCGCGCCGGCCGGGGAGGACGCCGATTATGTCATCCGGCTGCGCTGGCGCTCCTTCCGCTTACGCAAACCATGTGGTGCGAAGTTCGATCTGATCATGCATCTACAAAACACGCCGAAAAATCGGAACGTCGATGACGTTCGCGCGTTGATCGAGGGCGCCGGCGACGCCCATTCGAGGCCTTTGTCCGAGGGCGTCGTCATGGCTGAGAGGCGGAGTATATTGCTGCTCTGCAAAGAAGAAGGATAATCAAAATGCTGTCTAGACGTTCTCTATTGGGGAGGCTTCTGGCCGCCGGCGTTATAGCCGCGCCCTTGGTCGCCAACATCTTGCCATCGGAAGTCGAGGCCCAGGAAGCCCCGAGCGGGGGCTCTGCCGAGCCTGTCGCCGCATCAGGCCATCAGCCCCGTCGTGGCAGACGCCGGCGCCGCCGCATGGCCCGAGTTCACCGGAGGCCGATGCGGCATATGCAGTGATTTGCTCTCAGAAGGGTGCGACGGTTCCCGACATTGCCGGCGCCCCTCGAAGCTCTCAAGAGGCGCTGGCAACTGGGCAGCAATATTGGCTTGTCCGTCAAGCACAAGCAAGGGAATTGGCGCGAGCCTTATGAATTTCCGAATTTTTCGACGTGCCTGATTTTGGCGCCCCAGGTCAGCCGCGCCGCCGATGGCGATGGCGATGGGTTGGGATTTTGGCCGCCGTGAAATCCCGGGTACGCAATCCCGTGGACCAACAGCGGTGGGGATTCCGCAACTTCTTGAACTTCGATTCGTCGATAAAAAACGCGCTGCTCGAACGGCCGCTAACCGGCGCTCTTTGGCAGCACCGTTGCGCTTTCGTTCCTCTTTCGATGAGGGAGCCGGCCTCGACCCGATCGCCTGTCGCCGGATTGGCGCAGTATTTTTGCGCGGCTGCGACAGGCCCAATAAGGACCAAGAAGAACGCGATCACTGAGGCAATTCGGGTAGCGATCATCACTTATGACCTGCCTTGTCCGTTT
Organism: Methylocystis sp.; assembly: GCA_049591215.1. Classification (GTDB taxonomy): domain Bacteria; phylum Pseudomonadota; class Alphaproteobacteria; order Rhizobiales; family Beijerinckiaceae; genus Methylocystis. Next base: position 1,323 of record JBAWEN010000379.1, read on the forward strand.
CACGCCGTTTGAACGCAACCAATCGCATATATCCGATCAGTGCGACCCCTATGTCTCGGCCGAGAAATCCAGGAGCTGCGCGCCGACGTTTCGTTGTCCAAATTAGGCTTCAACGTCGAAAAAGGGCTTAATAAATAACATACAGGATGGGCTTCTTGCAATTGACGAGCGGTCGCGGCGCAGATCCGATGGGGGGCGAGCCTTCTACAGATTGGCGTTCTTCTCCTCGAGCTGCTTCAACCGTTTGGCCTCGGAGACGTCCATGCCACCGTATTTGGCCTTCCAGTTGTAGAGTGTCGCTCCCGACCCCCATGTTTGCGCGCCAGATCCGCGGTCTTCGCCCTGGTCTCGTAATCCTTCAGCACGCCAATAATTTGCTCTTCCGCAAATCGTGATCGCTTCATGGGTCCGTCCTTCGCAAGCCCGGACTCTAACTCCGCGTGGAGGATTTTCTCAGGGGCAGGTCATACCGCACGCGAGATCGCGCAGCTTCTGACGCGGTTCCGCGTCGGCCTGCCGCCGCGGCGAATAGCGCAAAGGTCTTGCGATCCGCATTGACTATGGAACAGGCCCGACCAGTAAATCTAGCGCACCTTATTTAACACAACCCCGATAGTGCGTTCGCGCATGATCGGAGCAATTTGGAATGCTCTGCGCAAATCGTCTAAGCTCGTCTCTCCCCATTCCACCACCATGATGAAACCGTCAAATAGGTCCTCGCACGCCGAAACTCCCTGTATGGAGAGAACGGGCATAAAATCAAAAAGAATGTAATCATATCGATTGCTTGCCGTGTCTATCGAGTCGACCATCGCCTCAAGCCCCGAAGTTCCGTTCGCTTGCGTGGACGGCAATTGGGTTGGGCCACACACGAAATCAAACCCGTAATGCTGCTCTCGAACTATGACTTCCTCTAACTTGGATTCTCCGCTCAGTAACTCCGTGACGCCTTTTTGACCTTCCAAACCAAAAAAGGCTCATCGGGGATTTTGGTTGCGGATTTTTGCTAAAATTCAGAGTTCCGGCAAGCTGGAGGTCAGGATTTTGAGTTTGAGATATTCTTCATCACGGAGGCCATAGGCGCGGCGCTGGATGACGCG
>JBAWEN010000380.1:0-3612 GCA_049591215.1 Methylocystis sp.
CCTTCATCGCCGACCGCGCGCGGAACAATCCGCGCCGCGCGCCCTTGTCGATCTACGAAGTTCATTTGCCGTCCTGGGCGCGAAGCGAAAGTGGACAGTTCCTGAGCTACGACGACCTGGCGGCGGAACTGATCCCTTACGTCGTCGATCTCGGCTTCACCCACATAGAGCTGCTGCCGGTCAACGAGCACCCGCTCGACGCCTCCTGGGGCTATCAGCCGATCGGCCTGTTCGCGCCCACGGCGCGGCACGGCTCGCCGGAGGGCTTCAAGCGATTCGTCGACCGCGCGCACCAGGCGGGACTCGGCGTCATCCTCGACTGGGTGCCGGCGCATTTCCCGACCGACACGCACGGGCTCGCGATGTTCGACGGCGGTCCGCTGTTCGAGCATTCCGACCCGCGCCGGGGCTTCCATCCCGACTGGAACACCGCGATCTATGATTTCGGCCGCCGCGAGGTCGCCAATTTCCTGATCTGCAACGCGCTCTACTGGCTGGACTGCTTTCATATCGACGGACTGCGCGTCGACGCCGTGGCGTCGATGCTCTATCTCGATTATTCGCGAAAATCCGGGGAATGGGCGCCCAATCCAGACGGCTCCAACGACAATCGCGACGCCGTGGCTTTTCTCAAGCGCTTCAACGACACGGTCCACGATCTATTTCCCGGCGTGATCACGCTGGCGGAGGAATCGACTTCCTGGTCCGGCGTGTCGCGGCCGACCAACCAGGGCGGTCTCGGCTTCGACTTCAAATGGAACATGGGCTGGATGAATGACACGCTGGCTTATATGGCCACGGATCCCATTCACCGAAAATGGCGCCACGACAAGCTGACCTTTGGGCTGCTCTATGCGTTCTCGGAGAATTTCGTTTTGCCGCTCTCGCATGACGAGGTCGTGCATGGCAAAGGCTCGATCGTCGGCAAAATGCCCGGCGACGAATGGCGCCGGTTCGCGGGCGCCCGCGCTTATTACGGCTTCATGTGGGGGCAGCCGGGCAAAAAGCTGCTGTTCATGGGGCAGGAGTTCGGCCAGACGGGCGAATGGAATTTCGATCGCGGGCTCGAATGGTGGCTGCTCGATCATGCGCCGCATCAGGGTCTGCGAGATTACGTCCGCGACCTAAATCGCCTCTATCGTGAGCGCGAAGCGCTTCATGCGCGCGACTGCGAGAGCGAGGGCTTTGAATGGATTGTCGTGAACGACGCCGATAACTCGGTCTTCGCCTTCGCCCGTTTTGGCGAAAACCGCTCGAAACCGGTCGTCGTCGTCTCCAACTTCACGCCGGTGACGCGCGAAAACTACCGCCTCGGATTGCCGCGCGCGGGTTGCTGGCGCGAAATTCTCAACTCCGACGCGACGGTCTATGGCGGCGGCGGGCTGGGGAACCTTGGCAAAATCGTCGCGCGCCCGGAAAACTTTGGCTCGTTTCCGGCCAGCGCGGCGGTTCTATTGCCGCCGCTCGCGACTATCTTCTTCGAATATGATTCCGATGAGCCGGAATGAGTTCGAATCTTGGGAAAGACTGATGATGCCGACTCCATACGCCCCGCTTGCTCGACACGCCATGGCCTATGTGCTCGCGGGCGGGCGCGGCTCTCGGCTGATGGAGCTTACCGACCGCCGCGCCAAGCCGGCGGTTTATTTTGGCGGCAAGTCGCGCATCATCGATTTCGCGCTGTCCAACGCGATGAACTCGGGCATCCGGCGCATCGCGGTGGCGACCCAGTACAAGGCCCATAGCCTGATCCGCCATTTGCAGCGCGGCTGGAGTTTTTTCCGCACCGAGCGCAACGAGAGTTTCGACATTCTCCCCGCGAGTCAGCGTGTTTCCGAGGATTACTGGTATCGCGGCACCGCCGACGCGGTGTTCCAGAACGTCGACATCATCGAAAGCTATGATCCGAAGTACATCGTGCTGCTGGCCGGCGATCACATCTACAAGATGGATTACGAGCCCATGCTGCAGCAGCATGTCGACCAGGGCGCCGACGTGACTGTCGGCTGTCTCGAGGTCGCGCGCGCCGAGGCTTCCGGTTTCGGCGTCATGGCGGTCGACGCGAACAATGTGATCCACTCCTTTTTGGAAAAGCCCAAGGATCCGCCGGCCATGCCGGGCCATCCGGACAAATCGCTTTGCAGCATGGGGATCTATGTGTTCGAAGCGAAGTTTCTCTACGAGCAGTTGCGACGCGACGCCGACGACTCTGGGTCGACGCATGATTTCGGCAGGGACATCGTCCCCTATATCGTCAAGCATGGACGCGCGGTCGCGCATCATTTTTCGCGGTCCTGCGTGCGCTCGGCGAACGAACAGGAAGCCTATTGGCGCGATGTCGGCACGGTCGACGCCTATTGGGCCGCCAATATAGACCTCACCGATTTCACGCCGCATCTCGATCTTTACGATCGCGATTGGCCGATCTGGACCTATGGCGAAATCACGCCGCCAGCGAAATTCGTGCATGATCAGGTGGGTCGAAGGGGACAGGCGCTGTCGTCGCTGGTGTCGGGCGGCTGCATCATTTCCGGCGCGACCTTGCGGCGCACGCTGCTGTTCACATGGGTGCGCGTGAATTCATACGCGAGCGTCGAGAACGCGGTGATTCTTCCATACGTCGACGTAGGACGCTCGGCCCGACTCACCAATGTCGTCGTCGACCGCGGCGTGCAAATTCCGCCCGACCTTGTCGTCGGCGAAGACCCAGCGCTCGATGCGCGCCGTTTCAGACGCACCGAGCAGGGAGTCTGCCTGATCACCCAGCCGATGATCGACCGGCTGTCGCAATGAAGCGCGTGGAGACGCTGGCGGTCGCCTCCGAAATCACGCCGCTCGTCAAGACCGGCGGCCTCGCCGATGTCGCGGGCGCCCTGCCCGCGGCGCTCAAGGCGGAGGGCGTCGAAACGAGGACGCTGATCCCCGGCTACGCGAGCGTGCTGGCGGCGCTCGGCCAGGCGCGAAGCCTGTTCGAGTTCGAGGCGTTGTTCGGCGGCCCGGCTCGGCTTCTCGGCGCGAGCGCGGGCGAACTGGATCTATTCGTCCTGGACGCCCCACACCTCTATGCCAGAGAAGGCGGCCCCTACGCCGGGAGCGACGGAGTCGATTATCCAGACAATGCGTTGCGCTTCGCAGCGCTGGCGCGGGCGGCGAGTTCGATCGCGCAAGGCCTGTTGCCGAACTATCGTCCCGATATTCTTCACGCGCATGATTGGCAGGCCGCGCTGGCGGCGGCCTATCTGCGCTACAGCGGCGCGCCGCGTCCAGCGACGGTTCTCACGATCCACAATCTGGCCTTTCAGGGCAAATTCCCCAAGAGCATATTTCCCGCGCTCGGTTTGCCCGCGCGCTCCTTCGCGATCGACGGCGTTGAATTTTACGGCGACGTCGGTTTTTTGAAAGCGGGACTGCAATTTTCCGACCGCGTCACAACGGTGTCGCCGAGCTATGCGGCCGAAATCATGACGCCGGAATCCGGCATGGGCCTTGACGGGCTTTTGCGCGCGAGGGCCGGCGATGTCGTTGGAATTCTCAACGGCGTCGACGAGAGCGTCTGGAATCCCACGAGCGACAACCGCATCGCCGCGCGCTACGACCAGAGTTCCCTATCGC
>JBAWEN010000381.1:0-6046 GCA_049591215.1 Methylocystis sp.
CCCTATTGCTCGACGCTTTACGTCTATGACGCCGCGCTGCATGGCGGGGCCGATCCAGCCGAATGTGTCTATCAGCCGGTCGGCTCCGCTGCCTGAGTCTGGCGACAAGCCGCCGGTCGTCGTCGCCGGCGCCGGAATTGGCGGGCTTACCGCCGCGCTGTGTCTGGCCCGCGCCGGCCATAGCGTCGCGGTGCTGGAGCGGGCGCCGGTCATCGAGGAGGTCGGCGCCGGGCTGCAAATCGCCCCCAACGCCGGGCGAATCCTTCAGGGGCTTGGCCTTGGCGAAGCGCTGGGCGCGGCGGCGCTGCTGCCCGAGGCGATCAATATTCGTCGCGCGAGGGACGGCGCGGTGCTGTCGCGCCTCTCGCTCGCCGGCGCCAGCGAGCGCTGGGGAGCGCCGTTCCAACTGTTCCATCGCGCCGATTTGCAGCAGCTTCTGCTCGCCGCCGCGCGCCGGAACGACGCGATCTTGATTCGCACGAGCGCCCGCGTCGGCGACTTCGAGGAGGGCGACGGCGCGGTCTTTTTGCGCGTCCACACCGAGAAAGGCCCGGAGGATTTCGAGGCGCTGGCGCTGGTCGGGGCCGATGGCGTGCGCTCCTCGGTGCGCTCCTTTCTGGGCCGCGGCGCGAATGACGCGCCGGCCTATACCGGCCACACGGCGTGGCGGGCGATCCTTCCCGCGGACGCCGTTCCCGCGAATCTGCGGCGGCGCGAGACGCATCTGTGGCTCTCCGCCGGCGCGCATGTCGTGCATTATCCGCTGCGCGACGCCTCGATCATCAGCGCCGTGGTCATCGTGGAGGACGGCCTTTCGCGCGCCTGGGACAAGGGGCCGCAGACGCTGGACGGCGCGGCCTTGCTCCAGGAGGCCGGCCTTGTCGCTAGCGACGCCGATTTGCGGGCGCTGATCGCGGTTGGCGACTGCTGGCGGCGCTGGCCGCTTTATGGCCGCCCGGCGCTCGCCCATTGGAGCCAGGGCGCCGTGACGCTGCTCGGCGACGCCGCGCATCCGATGCTGCCCTTTTTGGCGCAGGGCGCGGCGATGGCGATCGAGGACGCCGAGGCGCTGGGCCGCGCCTTCCCGCCGGGCGTCGCGCCGGCCGAGGCGTTTAAGGCCTATGAGCGCTCGCGCATCGCCCGCGCGACAAAAGTGCAGCGGGCCTCGCGCCGGCAGGGCGATCATTACCACGCGAGCGGCCTCATCGCGTCGGCGCGCGACCTCGTGATATCGGCGCTCGGCGGGCGAATGATGCTGGAGCGTAACGGCTGGCTGTATCGTTAAAATCCGGGGCTCACGCGAATTCCGCCCGATCGCTTCGCGGGGCGTTGAATCCGAATGAGCCGATCAACCGCGAACCGTATCAACGCAATGCCGCGAGCGGTCGGCCCTTGGACCGCGACGCTCATTGTCATCAAAGAATTGCGTTTACCTCGCCATCGGTCTACCGTCCTCTCGCGGGGATGTCGTGCATGACGGAGGCGGGCCAATCTAAGATTAGTCGTCGGCGCGCACTCGGAGGCGGCGTACTCGCGCTCACTTTATCGACGCCGGCGCTCGCGCGCGGCGCTCGAAAAAAGCCGATTGGCGACGCAATGACTTCCGAACTGACCGCGAATGAGATTGTCACTCTACTGAATCTCGAGCCAAATGCGACGTGCGGCTTCGTGCGCGTGACATATGTAGCCAAGCAGACGTTGGCGGCCGGCGCGTTGCCGCCGCCGTTCGAACGCGGGGGGCCGTTGGGTTCCGGGCTTTATTTCCTTGTCACGCCCGACGCGCCCGTTCGCCTCCACCGGATTCGAAACGACCAACTTTACCATTATTATCTCGGCGATCCCCTGGAGTTGTTCCTGCTGCACGCCGACGGCTCTACGGAGCGCGTCGTCGTCGGGCCGGACCTGCGCGGCGGCCAGCGCGTCCAGTTGCTCATTCCGGGGAACACGTTCCACACGGCGCGCCTGCTGGGGCGCGGTCGCTGGTTTTTGGGCGCGAGCACCGAATGGCCCGGCGTCGTTCCGGCGGACGTGGAAATCGGTGATCTCGAGGATTTGGCGAAGAAATATCCTGATGTCGCCGGCGATCTGCGCTCGATCGCGGCGTCCGCGAAGGTTGTCAAACCCCCCGCTCCACAAACTCGATAGGGCGATCGCGCCTAAAGTTCCGTATGTCGGCGCTCGATATTCGCGGCTGGCCTCGCACAGCCACGCACGCGGCGCAGGGGGGGCGATCCGAGAGAGAGGCATGTCGCTTGACGTCATGTGCGACCCTAAGGCAAATTGCCCCGAAGAAGGCGTATAATGTAAGATGATCAAAGCCGTATTCGGAGGTTCGCACTGCTACGGTTAAGTTCAAGTCTTTAACACCCAATCAATATCTTCCGGCGCCTTGAGCTGTGCACAAGCTTCAGCGCTGAAAAGGAAACAAGGAATGTTTCGTTCAAGCGGAGACAGCAACGTCGGCAATGAACCGCTAGATTCGATTAGCGCCGCCAGACTGAGATCCGAACAGCTTACTATTGTCCTGCGCCAGACTCGGGGCATGATGCTGGCGAACGTCTGCAACGCATTGGTGTTGGTTGTCGATTTTTGGGGAACTCGTCAATTCAACGCCGCCCTTTGTTGGGCGGCGGCGGTGTTCCTCGTGTCTGGAATTATCTACTTCCGCCGTCGCCGACGGCGAGCGCCTCCAAGGTCGGCAAGCCAATCTCACGCCGCTCGCAGAGCAACGTTAAACGCTCTCGCGCTCGGCTTATGCTGGGCGGCGTTGCCGCTCTATTTTTTTCAGGAGGCCAGCCCCGGGACAAGGCTTCTTATCGCGTGCTTGAGCGCCGGGATGTTGTACGGAGGCGCCTTGGCCCTGGCGAGCATACCGTTCGCGGCGATGGCCTTCGTGGCGCCTGTCGCTTTTGCGTGTTTCGTCACTCTGATCCGTGGTCATGACAGCCATTACTTGCTCATCGCGGCGGTGCTCGGCGTTTACACTTGGGTGCTGCTCAGAAACGTATTCGTTTCCGCCGAGCAGTTGCGAGCACGCGTCATGACGCAGATAGCCACCGAACAGATGGCGAGCATGCGCATGAAGAAATTGCAGGCAAGCGGTTTGCACGCGCTGGGCGGAATGGCCACCGGTCTCGCCCATGAACTCAACCAGCCCCTTACGGCGAGCGCCTGCTATCTGCTGACGGCGCAGCGGTTGTTGGACATGCCCCTGGAGAAACGCCCGGCCAGCGTCAAGGAGACCTTGGATGGCGCGGCGAAGCAGATCATGCGGGCGGCGGCGATCGTTCGCCAATTGCGTGAATTCATCATGCGCGGCGAACCCGAAAAGGCCTTCGCGAACCTGCACGATCTAATCCGTGAAGCCTCCGAGGCCACGACCACGAATATGAGCGAAGCGAATGTCAGGCTTCGCCTGCAACTTAGCGCGAACGTCGAGCGCGTCCTCGTGGATAGCGTCCAGATCAAGCAGGTTTTGGTCAATTTGATCGGCAACGCCATCGAAGCGATGAACGCTTCCGCCGAACGCGAATTGTCGATTTCCACCTCGCTGATCCACGACCGCGCGATCAGGATCGACGTGATTGATAGCGGTGTTGGATTCTCCGAAGTGGTTAAGGAGAATCTTTTCGAACCGTTCGCGACGAGCAAAGCAGGCGGCATGGGCGTGGGCCTATCCATTTCCCGCTCGATCGTCGAGGCGCACGATGGAAAAATGTGGGCCGAATCCAATCCCGGCGGGGGCGCGGTGTTCAGTTTCATGCTGCCCTTGGCGAATGCGGAGCATGAAGCCTGAATAGCTTGCCGCCTACTCCGGCTCGTCCTCCAGATCCAGGCGCTGTTCGATGCGCCGGTCGGGGATGAACCATATCACCGCGACGAGCGCGTAAAGCCCCATCGACGCGTAAGGATTGGCGAAGGCCAGCGCCACGCCGCAGACGTAAAACGCCATTGAGATCCAGCCCTTCAAGTCCGCGCCGATGCCCTCGGCGACCTTGGGGGCGAGCGCCTCGGTTCGGATCAAGGCGCGCGACAGCAGAAAATAGGCGATGGCGGGCGCGAGCAGGCTGAGGCCGTAAAGGGCGACCGGCGCCCTGGCGAAACTCGTCTCGCTCAGCCAGGCCGTCGAAAAGGGCACCAGCGACAGCCAGAACAACAGATGCGTGTTGGCCCAGAGAATCCCGCCGCTGATCCGCCGCGTCGCCTGGAACAGGTGGTGGTGGTTGTTCCAGTAGATCGCGATATAGGCGAAGCTCAGAGCATAGGCGAGGAAGGTCGGCGCCAGCGGCGCCAGCGCGCGCAACGTATCCTCATGCGGCGCTTTTAGTTCCAGGACCATAATTGTGATGATGATGGCGATCACGCCATCGCTGAAAGCCGTCAACCGTTCCTTGAGCATGGCATGGCCTTGAAATTAAGAGAGTTTTCGTTCCGCCATCGGCGAACGCTGGCCAAGGACGGCGTGATTTGCTATCCCAGCCCTTACCGTTCCTTGCCGAAAGGTTAAAGCACGAAGATGATCGCGAAATTTTTGGCGGCCCTGTTGGCCGTGAGCTCGGTCTTGGCCGGGGCAGGGGCTTTGGCGGCCGATTCGCCGCCGCCCGTCTCGCCCCCGGCGCCCGCCGCGAGTCCGGAGGCCTATATCGTGACCGTGCAGGCCATTGGCGCGGTCGCGCCGAGCTTTCCGGGCTCTGCCGTTCTGCGTCCTTATCCCTTTCCCGGGATCAGCGTGCGCGGCGCCGGCGAGCCCGAGCGATTCTCGGCGCCGGACGACGGCTTCGGCGTGCCGGTGTTCGAGGCCGACGGGTTGCGGATGGGGCCGGTCGCCAACTTCGTGTTTCGCCGCGGCAACCGCGACGGCCTGTTCGGCCTGCACCAGGTCGGGCTGACGCATGAAGTCGGCGGTTTCGCCGAATATTTCGCGTTCGATCACTTTCGCGCCCGCGCCGAGCTGCGGCAGGCGGTCGACGGTCACGAAGGCTTCGTCGCCTCGCTTGGCGCGGATTTTTACGCCGAGGCCAATTCCTTCAGGGTGTCGCTCGGCCCGCGCCTGAACCTCGGCGATAACCGTTACGCCAACGCCTATTTCTCGGTGACGCCGGCCGAGGCGATTCTGAACGGGCGGCTGGAGCCCTATCAGGCGAACGGCGGCTTCACCGCGGCCGGCGGCGTCGCCACCGTGCGTTACGATTTCACGCCCAATCTAAACGCCACCGTTTACACAGGCCTGCAACGCCTGACCGGCAGCGTCGGGGGCAGCCCGATTCCCAACATGGTGGGCTCGCGCGATCAGTTCACGGCGGGCGTCTCCCTCAGCCGGTCGTTCGAGGTCGCCAAGTTCTGGTGAGGTTTTCGCGGTTCGTGACGCGGAGCGGCGTCCGCTTCGCGTGTCCACAAGCCGGTCATATGGTTCGCACCTGATCGGCTCGTTAAGATCCAATGCCCCAAGCCCCTCACCTCACCTCTCCCCGCAGGCGGGGAGAGGTGGCGTCAACGCGGCTCCCTTCGCCATAAATTATTGAGATAACAATAATATGTAAGTAGAGGCGGATTGCCGGCCGCCTCCTCTCCCCGCTTGCGGGGAGAGGTACGGTGAGGGGCTTGGGGCATTTCGCGCGGCGAAGCGATCAAGCGCAAACCGTATCAGGCGAATCGTTCGAGCAGCGCGTCGCGCGCTTCGGCGATGCGGCGGTAGAGTTCGCCGCTGCCGCCGGCGTCCGGATGCGCGGTCTTGGCCAGACGCCGGAAGGCGGCGTTGATGTCCGACGGTTCGAGCGCGCCGTCCGCCGGAAGGTTCAATATCTCGCGGCTCGCCCGATCGTCGCCGCCAAATTCCGCCAAAAACAGGAAGGCCCGACGTTTTTCCTGTCCCTCGCGGCGCAGTTCGACCTGATCCTCGCGCCATCTCTCGGGCGACATGACCAGACATGCGCCGAAGGCGATCCGGCCCAGTGTTTCCAGTTCGTCGAGACTGAACGGCCCCACGACGTCATAGGGCGGCGCCAGAAAGGCGCTCCTGCCACCCGCGCCATGCTCGACCGCGCCG
>JBAWEN010000382.1:0-2009 GCA_049591215.1 Methylocystis sp.
TCGACCGCGACGGCATCGCCGTGCGCGCCGGCCATCATTGCGCCCAACCGATCCTGCGCCGCTTCGGCCTCGAGGCCACCGTCCGCCCATCGCTCGCCTTCTACAACACATGCGCCGACGTCGACGCCCTGGTCGCCGCCCTGCTCAGATTGCAAGGCTCGCGCGCGAACGCGATCTGAAGCGGCGAGCGGCGCGCGCTCGGGACTAAACTCATATCTATTTGATCATATATTCTATCGTTTTAATTGACTATGTGCGTTCGACGCGATAATCGTTTCAACTTATGGTTTTTAGAGAAAGATGCGGAGCGTGCTGACCAAGAAAGGCAAATATGGCCTGAAGGCGATGGTGCATCTCGCGCAATTTTCGCCGGGGCGTCCCGTTCCCGTATTGGAAATCGCTTCAACACAACGAATTCCGAAGAAATTTCTCGATGCGATCCTGTCCGAATTACGCAACGCGGGCTACGTGAATTCCAAAATGGGCAAGGGCGGCGGTTACATGCTGGCGCGCATGGCCAGCCAGATCAGCGTCGGCGAAATCATTCGAGTCATAGACGGCCCGCTGGCGCCTCTGCCCTGTGCGAGCAAGACGCGTTATCAGCGCTGCGACGATTGCCTGGACGAGACGAAATGCGCCGTCCGACTGGTCATGCTGGACGCGCAACGCGCGCTTTCGCAAGTGCTCGACAGTTGCACGCTGGCGCAAATGATGGCGGGAGCCGATCTCAAGGTTGTGAACTACGACATATAGGATCGGCCAAGGCGACGGCTTCGTCTCTTATCACTTGGGGTTCGGCCAAGAGCCTCGCGGAGCGTTCGTCGCGCTGACGGCGGTCGTCCCGACCGAGCCTTCGCCGATAATTCGCACGACAACTTCGTCGCCGCGCCGTCCCAATGAAGCTCATTCGCCGGATGCCGGACAAATGAGTCGGTTTACATCGGGATCGCCTTTTTGAAATCGAATTCTTCGCCGACTCCATTCCGCCGAACGCGCTTGATCACGGTCGCGCGCCGATCTTGGGAATGGAAATGCCGGTTCGAGCGCGATCTCGTCCAACTGTGAATTCTCGCCTCCCGTTTCAGCGCCGGGCTGGCGCGGCCGAGCCGGGCTCGCCGGCGTCGATGTCGCCATTTTTAATACAGTATTCCAATAATCTGACTTGACGTATGCGGATACGCGCGTTCGAACCAGGCGACGCCGGCTGTGGCGAGAATGTCACACCGTTCAGAAAAGCTTCACAAAACGTGAAATTAGCCAGTTGCAAGGTTTTTTGACGCTTGACCACGCGGTTAAATACTACCAAGTTTATGGGGATTAATAACCGATGTGCGCGCGTCGCGCGTCGGATGACAAGAGCGAGCGGCCAAACACTTCCGTGATCGGGAAAGAGTTACGGCCGCGTCCACGTGCTAGGGAGCAAGAATATGCGTCCGCGGACTAAGTTATTTCGTAATCGGCTGCTATCGAGCGTGAAAATAGCGCCGATCGCCATGCTCGGCGGGCTCGCTCTCGGCGCTTTCCCTCTGGCGCCTGGACACGCGGAAGACGCGAAGGTCGAGGACGTTATCGTTTCGGGCAGCGGCGCCGACAATCCCAACAGATTGACCCGTGACGAAACGCGCGTGCTACTGAACACGCCGAGATCGGGCGGCGTCGTCAATGGCGAAAAGGCGCAGGAACAACAACTCAACCGCCTCTCCGATTTCACCCAATTGGTGCCAAACTACCAGCCCAATATCGGCAATCCGCGCACGTCGAAACCAGCCATTCGCGGCCTCGGCGCGGGCGCCGGCACGGGCGACGGATCGGAATCCGACACCGGCTTTATCGTCGACAACGTGTTTTACAAGCACATCGGCTTCCAATGGGCCGACTTCGTCGATCTCCAATCGTTCGAATTGGCGTTGGGGCCGGCAGGCGTCACCGGCGGCAAGAACACGACCGTCGGCGACGTCATCATCAAGACGCAATTGCCATCGTTCGAGCGCAAGGCGACGGTGGAGACC
>JBAWEN010000383.1:0-6825 GCA_049591215.1 Methylocystis sp.
CGCCGTGATGGTCTGCTCCTGCATTTTTTCGACGGAAAGCTGCCGCACGAACAGATTGACCGCGATATCCGGCGTCTCCCAGCGTTCCAGATAGAGGGTCTTGGCGCCGTTCTCGAACGTATAGAAATGCGCGGGCTCGAGCATGCGGTGGTTGAGCGAGTTGCGCACGACGTTGAGCACGTCCTGCATGCTTCCCTGGTATTCCGGCGCGATGAAATTCGCGAGCGCCAGACCCGCGCCGACCGACAGCAGCGCCAGCACCAAGGTCGGTCGGCAAATAGCCCAAACCGAAAGGCGAAGCGCGTACAAAACGGAGATCAAACTCTCGCTCGCCATGCTGGCGAACGTCATCGCCGTGGCGACGCCAACCGCCATCGGCAGCGCGACATACGCCACCGTGGGCGTTACGCCGACGATGGCCGGCCACACCAGCCCCCCGCGCACCGCGGCGGCGGGCAACTGGCCCAAAAGATAGGACAGCACCACCGGCACGCACAGCGCGGATTCCACGACGAAGGCGGCGAGCGCGACGCGCTTGATAAGATAGACGAACAGCAGGCGCGGCATAGGTTCAGCGCTCCCGCGTAAATGGCTCGCCGGCGCGGCGGTTCATTTCTTGAACCTCGCCCAGGCCGCCTTGGAATATTCGGTCCAGGCCGAATCGAACACGCCGCGCGACGGCAAGGCGGTCGCGCCCGCCCAATGCGCGAAGTAAATTGCTTTTCCGTCGGGGGCGAGCGGCTTTCCATTCGCGAAGGTCACGCCCGGCGCCTTGTAGAAGCTTTCATGCGAGGCGTTCGCCACGACATCGGGAAGAAGCGCGATTTTTAATCCGTGCCGATGGGTGACAAAGTTCACCAACGGTTGCGCGAAAAGCTGGCCGCGCTTGCGCACGTCGTGGAATATCCCGGCGTCCCTGGCCATGGTGTCGAGAAAATCCGAGAGTTTCAGATATTTATTCGACGTAACCCAAAAACCGTCGTTGAACAGCAGCACATTGTCCAAAAAAGGATAGGCGGCGCGTCGGTCGTTATAGACATATTCGAAGCTCGGCGACGCCACGATGAATTCGGTCTCGCCCGCCTTCAGCCGTCCGAAGATCGACGTGAAGTCTTGAAACAGAATTACGTCGACATCGACATAGGCCACCTCGTCGAGCGGGAGCGCCAGCGCCTGGAGTTTTCTCAAGCGCCGACGATTATTGTTGAAAATGCCAGGGTAAAGCTCGCTGGCGAGCCGATCGATCTCGGTTGGCTCCTCCTCGACGAAATGCGCGCCGTATATCTCCGCCGCGCGGCGGGTTTTCGCGATATTGTCGTCATAGGGGATGAGATACAGCGGCAAGGCGGAGTTCGTGGCGCGATAGCTCTCCAGAAAGGGCAGCAGCCAGTCGATGATCTTGTCGTTGCCGACGATGGCGACGCCGTAGCGTCCGCTGGCGGCCGCGGCGTCGTTGGGGGACGAAAAAGCTGGATTCGAGGGGGGCAGGATCATATACGAAGGTCTACTTGGAAAGTCCGGCGGTTAGCAAGAGGGGTGGATTTGGGGTCGGGCGACGCTGTCAGCACGTTTGAAGAGAGGGTCGCCGACGGGCCGCTGGCCGGGAAAACGGTAGCGGTGATTCACGCGGCGTGGCATTCTTGCGGCAGCTATCAGGTAAACGTAAGCCAGATCAGCGCCTATAAGGCGCTCGGGGCGAGAGCGATTTCCGTCGCTTTGATGGACGTGCCGTCGCCACCCCCGCCGGGCGGCCGATGGGCGGACTACATCGCGGCGACAAAAAATCTCGCCGCCGACGGCCGCTATTACACCAGTCCGCCGCGAGGCGCCCTTTGGACTTCAAGGCTGCTGAAAGACGGCTGGTGGCCATTGATCCACGGCGATCAGGCGCGATGGCTGATCGAACTCGCCAAGCTGGCGCCGCCTCCAACCGGATTGGAGACGGAGCGGATCGACCTCATCCACGCCAACCACTATTTCACACTGCCGCTGGCTCGGCGGCTGCGCGGCGCCGCGAAGGCGCCAATCATCTGCGAAACCCAGGATATTCAGGCCCGCCAATATGTTCTGCGCAACCAGGGCGAGTTTTTCGTGCCGCCATACGCGAGCTGCGAGGATATGCTGGCGGTCGAGCTGGGCTGGACCGGGCAGGCGGATCTTTGCGTCCATCTTAATGAAGAAGAGCATCGCGAATTCGGGCGATTGCTACCCCAAGCCCGCCACGCGCTGGTCTATCCCGCCGTCGCGCCGGTTCCGCTGAGCGAAAGCGGTCGCGGAATCGTGATCGTCGCCAGCGACAATTACGCCAATTTCGTCAGCATGCGCTGGTTTCTGAACGAGGTTCTGCCGCTGGCCGGCGACGTTCCGGTGTCGATTTACGGCAATATCGACGCGGGCGTGAAGAACCGCGACAGGGCGTTGTATGAGGCGCATCGCGCGCGGTTTAAGGGCCGGGTGGCCGACCTTGGCGCCGTTTACGCCGACGCCGCCTGTATTTTGCTGCCGACCGTCGAAGGCCACGGCCTTTCGATCAAGGCGGTCGAGGCTTTGTCCAGCGGCGCGCCGCTGATCGCGACGAAAGCCGCCTTTCGTGGCATGGGCGTCGATCCAGGCGGCCTCGCCAATGTGACGTTGAGAGAAGACGCGCCCGGTTTCGCCGCGGCTCTTCGCGAGACTTCCGCGAACCTGCGCGCCGGCCCCTTAACGCGAGATTGCGTGACCAGCGACACCCGGCGGCTATACGACGCGGTCTTCAGTCCGAGCGCCTATGCCGACGCGCTGGCGCGCATCGCCGTTCCGCTGCTTGAACGCGCAACGCCGCCGGCGCCCCCGCCCGCATGAACGGAACAACCATGACGACAATGCGTCCTCCGGCCCTCATCGGCGTCGTCACCGCCTCCGACCGCGCCAGCGCCGGCGTCTACGCCGATGAAAGCGGGCCGGCGATCGAAGCCTATCTCCGCAAGGTTCTGACAACGCCGTTCCGTCTGGAGCGACGCATTATCCCGGACGGTTTCGAGAGCGTGCGCGACACTTTGATCGACCTCGCCGACACCGTGGGCTGCGATCTCATTGTCACGACGGGCGGAACCGGTCCCAGTCCGCGCGATCTGACGCCGGAAGCGACATTGGCGGCGGCGCCGCGCGAACTTCCGGGCTTCGGCGAATTGATGCGCAAGGTCTCGCTGGAGCAGGTTCCCACCGCGATCCTATCGCGCCAGCTCGCGGCGCATCGTGGTAAATGTCTCATCATCAATTTGCCGGGCAAGCCGGCGGCGATCGAATTATGTCTCGACGCGGTGATGCCGGCCGTGCCTTATTGTCTCGATCTTATCGGCGCCGCTTGGCTTGACACCGATCCGGCGCGCGTCAAGACCTTTCGTCCGAAGCCGAAGTGAGCTCGGGCCGGCGCGCGGCCCCACCTTGCCCGCTCGAACGGGTAGGAAACATCCGCGCCGCGCGACAATGCGGCCGCTTCTCATCGCGCGGCGCCGCCTGTATAGATTTGGTCCGTCGTCTCGAATCAAACCGCGATGCGTCCCGCCGCATCGAGTTTTCATCTGTCGCACGAGCAAAGATCAAGGTTTAGAGAACATGAACGATTTGCGGCTCGCCGTGGTGGGCGCCGCCGGCCGCATGGGCCGGATGCTGTTGCAGACCATTCCCGACACTTTGGGCATGCGCCTCTCGGGCGCGCTCGAGAGCGCGAACTCGCCGGTAATCGGCCAGGATTCCGGGACGTTGATCGGCGCCGACCCTAACGGCGTCGTCGTCAGCGCCGAGCCCGAGGCCGCGCTCGAATGCTGCGACGTGCTGATCGACTTCTCCTCTCCGTCATCGACGGTGGCGCTGGCGAGTCTGACCGCTCGGGCGGGCGTCGCCCATGTGATCGGGACGACCGGCCTGTCGGAGGGGGACCTCGAAGCGATAGCGGAGGCGGCGAGAAAGACCGTCATCGTGCGCTCGGGCAATATGAGCCTCGGCGTCAATCTGCTCGCGGTGCTGGTCGAGCGCGCGGCGCGGGCCCTCGGGCCGGCTTGGGACGCCGAGATCGTTGAAATGCACCACCGGTTGAAGGTGGATGCTCCGTCGGGCACGGCGTTGCTTCTGGGCGAGGCGGCGGCCCGCGGGCGGGGCGTGAGTTTGAGCGAGCACAGCGCGCGCGGCCGTGACGGCCTCACCGGCCCGCGCAAGGCTGGGGATATCGGTTTCGCGAGCCTGCGCGGCGGCACGGTCATTGGCGATCACAGTGTGATTTTCGCCGGCGTCGGCGAGCGCATCGAGTTTTCGCACCGCGCCGAGGACCGAGGCGTATTCGCGCGCGGCGCGCTGGCGGCGGCGTTGTGGACGAGAGGCCGGCCCCCGGGCCTCTACTCGATGGCCGACGTGCTCGGTCTTTCCGGCGGCTGATTGATACGAGGGCTTCACAAACATGCATCGCACGCTCGTCCTCGTTCGCCACGGCCAAAGCAAATGGAACGCCAGGAATCTTTTCACTGGCTGGAAAAATCCGGACCTGACGCCGCTCGGCGTCGAGGAGGCGCGTCGCGCCGGCCAGGAGTTGCGACGGCGCGACATTGTGTTCAGCATCGGCTTCACCTCCGCGCTGGTGCGCGCGCAGCACACGCTCGACCTCATTTTCGAGGAACTAGGACAATCCAATGTCCCGATCGTGCGCGACCGCGCGCTGAACGAGCGGCATTACGGCGACCTCTCCGGCCTCGACAAGGACGAGGCCCGCGACAAATGGGGCGAGGAGCAGGTGCGACTGTGGCGCCGCTCCTACGATGTCGCGCCGCCCGGCGGCGAAAGCCTCAAGGACACGGTGGCGCGCGTGGTGCCGTTCTATTGCCAGCGCATACTGCCCCACGTGCTGCGCGGCGAGCGGGTGCTGGTCGCGGCGCACGGCAATTCGCTGCGCGCATTGGCCATGGTGCTCGACCAGATGACGCCGGAAAGCGTCACCACGCTCGAACTCGCGACCGGCGTGCCGGTGATCTATACGCTCAGGGCGGATTCGACCGTCGCGTCGAAGGACGTGGTCGCGTGCGGGAGTCCCTCGTCCACGCTCGAGGCTCCAAGGTGAGACGAACTCCATGGCGGGGCCGAGTTCCGACTGGTCCGCCAAGGTTATTCGAAGCTCAACTGAATATTCGTGATCGTCCGGTCCATTGAATCGATCGGTAGATAGCAGAAAGGATTCGTCGCGATCGGCGCATCCCTGCAGTGCCTGTGCTTGCCGTCCCATTCGTATCCCGCCTCTTTCATGCAAGCGGTGATCGCCTTGTGGATGACCGTGGGATCGGCGCCGCGTCGCGCCTCGGGATGGGCGGATTCGCCCACCAACTCACAGGCCGACGTTTGAACCTGTTGGGCTTTAAAGAAAGCCACGGCGCTGCCGTACAAGATGATTTCCAAAATGCCGATGATGACGGCCCCCGCGACCAGAGCCGCGATGGCTCTCGGCGCGCTCGATACATAGCGGATATTGATGAAGTAGAGACCTCCCAAGGCCAGGAGGCTTCCGCCGATAACCAGGGCGAACGGAACGATGAAAACCGCGAGATCTTGATTCAAGGCATGCTCTCCCACGCTCTACGCCCGCGATCAAAATGATCGCGCCAGCGAGTTCGTAGGAGTCATCAGCCGTTCCGGCGGTTAAGGGGGACTCCATCCCCGTGCGCCGGAATATAAGCGATAAAAAGCAGAATCGTCAAAGAGCGCCCCGGATGTCGGATGCGCCGCGGTCGCTCAAGGCGGCGGCGGGGTCGTCTCGCATTTTGGTCAAAACAGCAAGCACCCGCGCACGGCAAAAAGACGCGGTGCGCGCCTTCCTTCTTTATGACCGGGACCTAGGTATCGGTATCACATTCGTCCCGAATGAACATTCTAGGGATGTTTGATGACAAACCGATGACGGCCTGTCGCGCGCAGATGTGAGAACATTTCGCAAGGCAATCGCCGCTCGGACAAGGAGGGGTCCACCATGACTAGCTTCACCGCCAAATCCGTCTTCGTGATGGCCGCATGCGCGACGATCGCGGCCCTTGCCCCTATCGGCTCGGCCCAAGCGGGCGGAGGTCCTCTTTCCGAATGCAGAAAATGGGTCGACACCGGCGAGGACATGCGCTGCTTCGATTGTTACCAACTTAGAGGCGCGGGTCCATACGTGCGTTGGGTGAATATCTGCTCCGAATACGGACCCTTTAGGAATGGTCTAGGACCCAACTAGCCGCTCAAGATCGTGAATTTACTCGCAAACCGGGGCCGTGTTCGGGCGGCCTCGATGTAGGGAGAATTGTGTCGCGTTCACGCCGTCGGAACATCTGGATGTTCGCTTCGCCGGAGGCGCGGGAGAAGTCGCGAGGGGCGACAGACTTAGACCGATACGCTAAAATCGATATATGCTCGATCTCCCCCCCGGCGTCATTCTCCATCGCGGCTACCTCGACCGCGCGGCGCAGCAAAACCTCGCGCTCGAAATCGCGGAGATCATCGCCCGCGCGCCGCTCTATATTTGCGCCATGCCGAGGATCGGCGCGCCAATGTCGGTGCGGATGACTAATTGCGGAGAACTTGGTTGGCTGAGCGACAAGGAGCGCGGCTATCGCTACGTCCCTCGCCACCCGGTGACGGACGAGGCTTGGCCGGCCATCCCCAAGGCGCTTCTTCTCGCCTGGGAGCGTCTCGCCAGTTACCCGGCGCCGCCGGAAGCCTGCCTGATCAATGTTTACGACGCCAAGGCCCGAATGGGCGCTCATCAAGACCGCGACGAGAAAGATTTCACGGCGCCGGTCGTGTCGCTGTCGCTTGGCGCGGATTGCC
>JBAWEN010000384.1:0-2803 GCA_049591215.1 Methylocystis sp.
CATAGAGAGAGTTTGCTCCCTTTCGGATCGGCGAATCCGGCTCATTTCCGTCAACATGCGCGCGGATGCGACGTTACGGACTCGCGAGGAGAAATTAGAATTTTTTAGAGCTGTCAGAAAATTTCGACCGTCGATCCGCATTCAGAAGAAGCCGTCGATCCGCGATCAGGACATATAAATTTTACGAAAAGCACGAATCCGCGCGCCGCGCGCGGGGCTCGAGAAGCGGCGAGCCGACATGACGACGCAGCGGCTCGGCGCCCCGTCATCCTAATCTCATGGAAAAAAAGGGAAACCACGCCCGCGGCCGCTCGTCGCGCCGCCTTGCATGCTCGCGCGAAGCCGGCTAGGCAACGGAACCTTCCGCGCCGCGTGACTTTCGCGCGGCGTCGGAGGATTCGCCAGTTTCCTCGCCGCGACGAACCGCGACGAGAGTTCGCTTAGGAAGGCCATATGAGCGCATTCACTCGCCGCCAGATGCTCGGCGCCCTCGCCGCGGCCGGCGCGCCCGGCGTCGTCTTCGCACAACCCACGCAGCGTTTGGGCGCGAGCCTCAAGTCGCCGCGTTTCGGTTTCGAGGATATTATCGACCGCGCTCGTCAACTCGCCGCCGCGCCGTTCGAGGATCCGCCGGCGCGGCTGCCCGAGACTTTCGACAAACTCGACTACGACAATTGGCGCGACATCCGCTTTCGCAAGGATCGCGCCCTTCTCGGCGAGACCGGCGGCCCCTTCCGGCTGGAGACCTTTCACCTCGGCTTCCTTTATCGGCGCGCGGTCACGATCAATATGATTCGCGACGGGCTGGCCTCGCCAATTCCCTATTCTCCGGCGCTGTTCGACTATGGCCGGGTCAAGCCGCCGAAAGATCCGCCGGTCAATCTCGGCTTCGCCGGCTTCCGGCTGCATTTTCCGCTCAACGATCCCGATGTGAACGACGAGGCGATCTCCTTTTTGGGCGCGAGCTATTTTCGGTTTCTCGGGCGCGAACAACAATATGGCCTGTCGGCGCGCGCCCTCTGCGTCGAAGCGGGCACGGACAAGGAAAGCTTTCCATTTTTTCGCGAATTCTGGATCGAGACGCCTTCGGCGGGCGCCTCGCGCGCGACGATCTATGCGTTGCTCGATGGGGAGGCCGCGACCGGCGCTTTCCGTTTGGAGCTGACGCCGGGGCACGAGAGCGTGCTCGACGTGCGGGCGACACTGTTCCCGCGGCGGGAGAACGTGAAATTTGGTCTCGCGCCGCTCACATCGATGTACCTGACCGGCGAAAACGATCACCGCATACGGGACGGCTTTCGCGCCGAGCTGCATGATTCGGACGGGCTGCTGGTTCAGACCGGCGCCGGCGAGTGGCTGTGGCGTCCGCTCTCCAACCCGACCAGCCCGCGCACGACTTCCTTCATCGACAAGGACAATAAGGGCTTCGGCCTGATGCAGCGCGACCGCGCCTTCGAATCCTATCAAGATCTCGATCTCGCCTATGAAGCGCGGCCGAGCTATTTCGTCGAGCCGCAAGAGCCCTGGGGCGACGGCCGGATCGAATTGATCGAGCTCTCCACCGAGGACGAGACCAACGACAATATCGTCGCGAGTTGGACGCCGGCGGTCTCGCCGGAGCCGCGCAAGGCCTTCACCTACGCTTATCGCATAACCGCCTGTCTCGATCTGGCCCGGCTCTCGGCCAACGGGCGCGCGATCAACACTTTTCGCGCGCCGCCGCGCGCGCTGGGCTCGTCCGAGGCGGTCACGGTCAACGCGCGCCGCTTCCTGGTCGACTTCGCCGGCGGCGACATGGCCTATTATGTTCCCGATCCGAGCCAGGTCGAGATCGTCGCCACCGCCACCAACGGCCAGATCCTGCGCACCAGCCTCATCGCGAACTCCCATATCGACGGGTTGCGCGCGATGTTCGACGTCTCCGTCAAGTCGGGCCAAACCACCGATCTGCGCCTGTTTTTGCGCGCGGGAACGCGGACACTAACGGAGACGTGGACCTATCCCTGGACCTCGCCGTGAGAAGAGGCGCTCCTCCCGTTTACGGGAGGAAGGAGGGCGCGGATTGCCGCGACCGCAAAAATACGGTCGCGATTGCGCCCGCCCGACCGCGGTTTTACCCGTTGTTGCGGATCTCGTCGTAATCTCGCTTCCGCCGGCGGTGATTCGACTTTGAGGCCGGCGAGGTTTTTCGCAGCGGGTTTGGCGTCATGGCGCTCACAACACTTCCGACCGGCATTATCCCCGAGGATTTCGAGCGCATCGAGGCCGCCGTCATGGAGACGGCGCGCGGGCGCTGGTTTCTGATGGAGTTCGCGCGCCGGCAGCGCGCCGCGGAAACGGCGACGCTGCTCGAAGCCATCGCCCGGCTGGAAAACCGCGTCGCGAGCCTCGCGCAAGAGTCCGCGCCGCCCCGCGAGCCGGAAAAGCCGAACGACGCGCCCATGCCGGTCGCGGAACCCCGCTCGCTTGCCGATCCGCGCCTGTCCGCTCTGTCACGGTTGGATCATCTTCCGCTCGAACACAAGCTTTCGCTGTTTTCCTGACGAATCATTGGGCCGGACACGGCGCCGGCAAAATCAAAATGCTGGATTTGGCGAGCGGTCGCGACAGTTAATCAGCGTTCGCCAACCGCGGCGAGTCGCGAAACGCGAAGGGGAAACGGCGATGTCCGAAGGCGCAAATCAACGAAGGCCGACAAAGGCGCCCGAGCCCAGTCAGGCGCCGTTGTGGTTCGTTATCGTCGGATTGGGCCTCGCCCTTTATAGTCGACGCATGAACGACGAGCAGATCGCGCAGGTGGTCC
>JBAWEN010000385.1:0-15146 GCA_049591215.1 Methylocystis sp.
ACCTAACGGCAGTAACTTCAAGCGGAACCGGATGTTTCAGTTTGGGCCCGCGCGGGAGGTAACAGGATCGCCACCGCTGGCCCTTCCGTGGATCATGGTTAGCGTGCTGCGGACTTCTTCGTCATCAGGCGCGGTCCTGGCGAAGAAACTCAAATCCTGCTCGGCGCTGTCGCTGTCGCCGATCAACAGGTAGGCGAAACCGCGTTCGCGATATGCCCATAGATTAGCCGGCTCACGGGCGATCACGCCATTTAGGTCCTGGATTGCCTCCGCGCCCCGGCCGAGCTTGCTCTTGATCCGGGCGCGGTCGATGATCACGCCGTTGTCGTCAGGCGCGACAGTCGCCGCCTGATCGAAATCCTTCAATGCGCGTCCGTAATCCATCATCTTTTCCAACAGCAGTCCGCGGCTGCGGTAAGTGAAGGACATATTCGGCGCGAGCGCCACCTCGCGGTTGGCGTCGGCCAGCGCCTCCTGCATCTGTCCCAGTTCGCGCGCGGCAGCCATGCGGTTGTCAAAATAGCCGGCAACGCCGGGATTGAGTGCGATCAACCTGCTAAAGTCTTGCTTGGCGTCGGCGTAGAGTTTCAAATCCATATAGGCGTTGCCGCGCCGGAGATAGAGGCGTTCCAACTGGGCCCGGTCGCG
The DNA here is from genome assembly GCA_049591215.1 of Methylocystis sp. Lineage (GTDB taxonomy): Bacteria > Pseudomonadota > Alphaproteobacteria > Rhizobiales > Beijerinckiaceae > Methylocystis. The sequence continues at coordinate 649 of JBAWEN010000385.1, forward strand.
GGTGTCGGCAATGGCCCGAGAGCAGGCACGCAGCTTTTCGTCCGCCTGTCTGGCGCGTTTGCAATCACTGACTGCATCGGCCGCTGCCTGCGACGGAAACAGCAGCGCCGCCAGCGCGAGTGTGGAAAAAAAGGCTCGCAAGACAATCTTCGACATGCATCGGCCCGAAACAGGAAGCGGCGATACTCTTGTCAAATCGGGCGGCGTGGCGCAAGACTTTTCGCCTCGCGCGAGGCATTGAAACGCGTTAGCCTGCGCGTACTGTCCCCAAATGGTTGCATGGCCTGTGATTTGAAACCCGCTTTTCTTCTCGCCGCTTTCTGCGCAGCTGCCGCACCGGCCCTGGCCAACGAACTGGTTTGCGAGCCCGCCGGCTTCCCCATTGTCATCGATGTCGGCCACAGCCCGGAGCGACCGGGCGCGACCAGCGCTACAGGCCAGCCAGAGTTCGAATTCAACCTCAGCCTGGCTGAAGTCATCTCAGAGCCTGAAAATCTTTTGATTTGGCCTGGATTTTGGGGAGTCACGGGAGGTTTCACAGGTTAGATTTGAGCTTGGGATTTGATTCTTGGGAGCTTTGCCGATGCCCGAGCGCAAGAGTGAGGAACTTTTCGACGATTTATCGTGTCAATCCGCGCCGGATGGCAAGAACGCGGCGGCAGCGCGGCTTCGCACGGCGGAGCGACGGCAAGTTGCTTTGCGCGCGGTTTGTCTTGATGAACTCGTTCCGAATGACCATCGCGTTCGCATGGTTTGGAGCTTTGTCGAAGGGCTCGACCTGTCGGCGTTGCTTGTCGGGATCAAGTCGGTTGAAGGCCGGCCCGGTCATCCGCCATGCGATCCGCGCATATTGATGGCGCAGTGGCATTACGCAACTGTCGAGGGCGTGGCGAGCGCACGGCACATTGCGCGGCTGTGCGAGGAGCATGTCGCATATCAATGGCTGTGTGGCGGGGTTGGCATGAACGCCAAGACGCTGGCGGATTTTCGGGTTGGGCATGGGGCTGTGCTGGAGCAACTTCTCATCGACAGTTTCACGGCGTTGGTGACGGCGGGCATGGCGAGTCTGGATCGTGTGGCGCAGGACGGTGTTCGGGTGCGTGCGGCCGCGGGAGCGGCGTCGTTTCGCCGGCATTCGACGCTGGAGGAATGTCACGCGGAAACGACCGATGCGCTTGAGCGCCTTCGCCGGGAAGCGCGAAGCGACCCTGGCGCGGCAAGCCGACGCCAAGCGGCGGCGCGCTTGCGGGCGGCCCAAGATCGCGAACAAAGAGTCGCGAAAGCTCTCGATGTCACGCGAGAGTTGCGAGAGTTGCAACAGGACCGGGCGCGGCGTCGTGAGGAGCGAGCCTTTCGGGAGCAACAGAAGCGGCCGAACAGCGGCGAGAAGGGCGCATCGGCGCCCGCGACAGCGAAAGAAAGAGAGCAGCAGAATAAGAAGGAGCAGGAGCCGCGCGCCTCGACCACGGACGCCGAAGCGCGGGTGATGAAGATGGCCGATGGCGGGTTTCGTCCGGCTTACAATGTGCAATTCGCCTCCGACACGCAGAGCGGCGCAGTGGCTGGCGTCGACGTCGACAACTGCGGTTCCGACATGGGCAAGATGGCGCCGATGAACGAGGCGCTGAGCCAAAATTATGGCGAACGTCCACATCAACATCTGGTCGATGGCGGCTACGTTAAATTCGACGACATCGAAAAATTGGAAGCCGCCGGTTCCGAAGTCTACGCGCCCGTGCCGGCGCCGCGCGACAAGAGCCGTGATCAATACGCCCCGCAACAAGACGACGCGCCGGCCATTGCTGCCTGGCGAAAACGCATGAGCGAGGAAGCGGGCAAGGACATTTATAAAAAGCGAGCGGCGACGGCGGAATGCACGAACGCCCAAGCGCGCAATCGCGGGTTACGCCAATTTTTGGTGCGCGGCGTAGACAAGGTCAAATCAATCGCGTTCCTGCATGGCTTGACGCACAATATGGTGTGCGGCTGGCGTCTCATCCCGATTCCAGGCAGCGAACGCACGTGACCAACCCGTCGGCGACAAGGACTGGCATAGGCAAATCGACTTCATCAGGCCGATACGACAAGAGCGCCTTCGCACGCCGTTCCGCATAGCTTCCTTGCCGTCCGCCAAACTCGCGAACCTATCCAAACGACGCCCATTCCGCCCTTATCAACCTATCGCATTTAACACGAGATCCCGCTCGGCCAGACGCTGGTTGCGCCAAACAAGCCCGCCGCGCGGATTCATTTCCAGCCTCTCAGAGCATCTGCGTGCAGCGGGGTTTCCAACGGACGTGCCGCCGCCTGAGAGCGGCCCGATTCGTCTTCGCACCGCCCAAGCCAATCGGCTTCGCCCGCGCCTGTTTCTCTCGATTCATCACGATTCGGTTCAACCAGTTTACCTGCAGAGCTGGAGCGTGAACGGGCGGAAGCAGTTTTTTTCGGACCGGTTCAGCGGTTGGTCGCTTTTCGTGTCCCGTGACAACGTGTCGTTTGACCGCGCTCTCGTCTTTGCATCGGGTCTGGCCGACAGCCTGCTCAAAAAAGGGCTGCCATTTTCACTGCACCACGCCGAACCGATTCCCCATGAGAACCGACCGATCCTTGACCATAGCCGTGGGATCTACGCCTTTGACCAGCTTGTCGTCCTCCGCGCGGCTGAGGCGCCCGCCGTGCTGCTCGAAGCCGGCGTCATCGTCAATCGCGAAGAGGAGTGGCGCGCTGCCTCGCCGGAACGTCGAGTCCTCATCGCTGATTCTGTGGTCGAGGCGGCGCGGCAATTTTGTGGTTCCCTTGAGCCCACGCCCGCCGCGAGCAAAAACCTGATACAGACAATTAAGTAACTGCGATTACAACACGACACGCGCGCAGACGACGATTAACTGAACGATGCGGAAACGTGCGGCGATTGACGGCTTATGGGACGCTGCTTAACTTGCAGCAAAGCTCGCGGATTGTGCGTTTGGAGCCGAACCGGAAATAAAAAGGAATTCAGCGTGCACGATTTCTTGCTGGGAACCACCGAGCTTGGCAAAGTCGCGCTGGCCCATGTCGGCGGCAAGGATTCTATCGACAGTTTTCCGGAATTGGTCGGCGTTGTGCGCGCGCGGTGCGGCGATTCCGTCGCGGCTCTGTTCGCTGAACCCGTGCGCAGTCCGACCCGGCCAGGCAAACCGCCCGTCGTCACGTGGTATGCAGCGGTGGAAGGCGTCCCGATTCCGCTGCGGCAATTGGACTCCGCCGAACGAGAGCGCATTTCCGCGATTCTGCGTGAACGTCTGTCGCGATTCTCTGAACTTTTCGTTGATCCCGCCAGCGGACCGGTTCTGGCGTCCTGGCTTCATCTCCGCGATGCCGCCGATGTGCTATGCATTGCCGGTCAGCCGGTCCTGACCAACTGGGGCATGGTTCCCGCCGGAACCAGCGAATCAAGCGCCATGCGGGAGGGCCATTTCCGCGCCATACTTGGCAATCTCGTTCCCGCCCATGCGCCAACGCCACCTTTCGTCGATCCCGAAGCCGCTGCTTTCGCTTCACGCCTGACGCAGCTCCGCGAGCCTGCTCCGACAGAGACATCCGCGCCGAACCCCTCCGCGCCACCCATAACGGCGCCGCCGCTCACTCCTGCGCCTCCGTCCGCGTTGGCCGCGCGTGCCGCAGCCAGCGGCAGAACCTGGGTGGCGCCCGTGGTCGCCGTCGTCAGCGCTGCAGCCATTCTGGCGGCGATCAATCTTTTCCATCTGCTGCGCTATCCCGATCCTTCGGTCGCCCAGGTCGCCGCCGACCGGCTCGACTTGCAGCGCAAGACCAATCAGGCTCTGGAAGAGCGGTTGACGCAACTCAAGCAGGCCGCGACGAATGTCTGCGTCGCCCCAAATGCTCCGGGCCAGCCCAAACTGCTCCCGCTGGCGCCGGAAAGGACCAAGGTCCCGGCACCGCCGCGCAGAGGTCAGAGCCAGCCGGGCTCGACCACCATCGCCGATCTGATCGACAAGGCCACCGTGCTGATCCTGAACGGGAACGCCAGCGGCTCGGGCTTCTTCATTTCCGAGACCCATATCGTCACCAATCATCACGTGGTCGGGGATTCGCCGCAGGTGAAGGTCGGAAATCGGGCGCTCGGCGGCTTCGTCGACGCCCAAGTCATCGCTGTCGGCGCCGGGCGCAATCGCGGCACGCAGGATGTGGCCGTGCTCGAAGTGGCGCCGGGATCTGGCGCGCTGTCCCTGCGTATCGGCGTGACGCCGCAGCGGTTGCGCCCGGTCATGGCGGCCGGTTTCCCCGGAGCGGTGCTGTCCACGATGGACATGCGCCGCATGGATCAACTGCCCGAAGCCAACATTTCCGCCGGCATTGTCACTTCGCGCCAGCTGCAGCAGCCGGACGGGATCGGCGCCATCGTTCACACGGCGCAGATCGGCCACGGCAATTCTGGAGGTCCCCTGGTCGATGAAGGCGCTTGCGCCGTTGGCGTCAACTCCTGGCTGGCGCTCGACGCCGATCACGCCCAGAGCTACCAGACCTATAACGAATCCCTGGACGCCGAAGAATTGCGCAAGTTTCTTGACAGCAACAACGTCGCCTATGTGAAGGCCGAAAGCGAATGCACGCCGCTGCCGCCGGCAAAACCCGAGGCCCCTCCCGCGCCGGCTCCCGGCGCCGCGCCACATTAAGGAGAGCATGATGGGCGCCCTGCTCTTCTCCACGACCAAATTGAGCGGGTTGCATGCCGCCGGCCGTACGGCGGATCTGCAGCGAGAACTGCTCGCCGCGATGCTGGAGCGTCATCTCGGCCCCGCTTACGCGGGACTGTTCGCGGAATTCGAAACCCGCGATTCCGACACCCGCGACTGGTTTGTCGACGCCGCGCCCGCGCCTATCAACATCCAAGACCTGCCGCCTGACCACGCCGCCGCGCTGAAAGCCCGCTGCGACCAGCAGGTCGCGGCGATCCGCGCGCTGGCCGACTGCCTCGACGCCGACGGCGCCAACAGCCGCAATCTCGCGCGCGCCCTGAGGGACGCAACGATCTTCCCGCCCGAAGATCTCTGGTTTTACAAGGGCGCGCCGCTGATCGTGAACTGGGGTTTCGCGCGCTCCGATGGACAATCCGCGACTGTCGCCGCGATTGCAGGCGCAACGGTGATCCTCGATCCCGACGCGCCGCCGTCAGTTCCGGCGCCAACGTCCGCGCCGGAGCCGCCGCGCAAAAAACGTTGGTTCCCTTGGTTCCCCGTTCTGCTATGGTTGATCTTCGCCGGTCTCGTCGCCCGCATTTACGCCGATCTTCTGCCCGCCTGCGCCTTGCAGCTGCCGGCGCCTTTCACGAACGCCATCGGGAACTGTCCGGTCGCGGTGGGCGACGATCTCGTCGCGGAGGGCCTGCGGCTACAGCGGCAGGTCGAACAGGCCGAGCTCGATCTCGCGCGCCAGCAGCAGACCTGCGCCGTTCAGCGGCAAGGGGCGAACAACTTCACTCCGGCGCGGTTGGCAGCCGCCCAGCCGCCATTGGGGAATTGACGAGGGATGGGTGACAGCGTGGTTGCGACGCTCACGCCGCACAGCGGGGTGCAGTTTCTGGTGTTCGGCTTCGACATCGAGGGCGGCGGGCGGTTTTCGCGCAGCTTCATCGAGAGGCCACAGCTCGACCAGCGCGGCGCCAATGGCGTGACGCCGGTTCACCTGCTGCCCGGCTATAACGAAATCGATCTCGATCTCGATGCGTCCTACACATACGATCAGCGGCTTGGCGACGTCACCTATGACATCAACAAGCAGCGCGCGATCGAGCCATTCCTCGATGCGTGGGTTCCCATGCCCTTCCTGGCTGTGCGCCCCGGCGCGAGCCCTGGCGGCGCGCCAGTGCTGGCCCAGGGGCCGAGCAATTGGGTGCGCGCCCGCATCACCCGCGTCGAAAAGGACGAGTCCGGCTTTACCCACAAGATCGTTTTCGCCTTCGACACCCAGCTCGCGCCGGCCGACGCTGGCGGCTATGTGGCTCCCACCGAACAGGACGCGCGCAACGAGCAGGAATTCATGCTGGCGCGGCGTTTTTCCGACCTCGGCTGGTTCTTCTCCAGCGAGGTCGCGGATTCCGACGGCCGGCGCGTCAGCAACATGCAGCAATGGGCGCTGGAGTGGATTCGCGGCCTGTTCTTCGAGATGAAGCGCAAGCAGGCGCGCGGCCGCGTGGTGCGCGAGGAGGATTTCGAGTTCCGGCTCGAACATGTCGCGCGCTACGTCGCCTTCCTGAATTTTCTCGCGACCACGATTGATTTCGAGCGCGTCAAGCTGATCGACACCGTGTCCGACGAGCCCTTCGCCAAGCCCGTCAATGTCGATCTGGTGCTCGACGTCGGCAACAGCCGCACCTGCGGCATTCTCATCGAATCCTTCGCCACCGACGATTCTGTCGATCTCGGCAATTCCATGGTGCTGCAGCTGCGCGACCTGTCGCGGCCGGAATCCGTCTATGCCGAGCCGTTCGAAAGTCATGTCGAACTGGCGCAGGCCGATTTCGGCCCCGAGCGCCTGTCCAAAACGTCGGGCCGCGTAAAGGCCTTCTTCTGGCCGAGTCTCGTGCGCATCGGTCCAGAGGCGGCGCGATTCAGGGAAGAAGCGCAGGGCGGCGAGGCGGCTTCGGGTATGTCCAGCCCCAAGCGCTATCTCTGGGACACCACGCCGGTGCTGCAGCCGTGGAAATTCCAACCGCGAGACTATGACGACCTCGGCCTCGGGCCGATGATCGACCGCGCCGCGCGCCTGCTGATAAACGGGCGCGGCGACGTGCTTTCCGAGGTCAAGGCGGAGCGCGCGCTCTACGAGAGCCTGATGGCCAAGTCGGACCAGACCGCGCTGCACGAATTTGGCCTGCGGCTGGAGGCGTCGCGCTCGTCCTTCTTCACCTTCCTGGTCGCGGAAATCGTCGCCCAGGCGCTGTCGATGATCAACAATTTCCAGGTGCGCCAGCAGCGCAAGTTCACGGATTCGCCGCGTCGCCTGAACCGCCTGATCCTGACCCTGCCGACCGCCATGCCAGTGCGCGAGCAGCGGATCATGCGCAGCCGCGTCACCGGCGCGCTGCGGCTGGTGTGGGAGCTGATGGGCTGGAACGCCTCGCGCAATCCCATGCTACGCATGCCGGAAATCGTGGTGCGCTGGGACGAGGCGAGTTGCGTCCATTTCGTTTACCTCTACACGGAAATCGCGCGAAAACTCGGCGGCGACGTGCCCAGCTTCCTCCGCCTGACCGGCCGTCCCCGCGCCTTTGTCGACATCGAGCAGCGCCCGGCAGCTCATGCGGAGCCGGTTCCCTCGCTGCGCGTCGCCAGCATCGACATCGGCGGCGGCACCACCGATCTGATGATCACCACCTATTACGCCGACGGCCGCTATGCGATCCTACCGGCGCAGACGTTCCGCGAAAGTTTTCGCATCGCCGGCGACGATATTTTGAAGACATTGATCGAGCGCGCGGTGATTCCGCAAATCGCGAAGAAACTCGCGGCCTGCGGCGTGCGCGAGCACCGCGAGGCGCTCAACGCCAAATTCGGCGGCAATCGCGCCAACATGTCGGAACAGGACAAACACTTGCGCCAGCAATTCGTGCTGCGCGTGCTGCGTCCGCTGGGCATCGAACTCTTGCGCGCGTTCGAAGCCTCCAACATCGAGGACCAAGAGGCGACAGTGGTCAAAACCATCGACGCCCTGATCGCCGAGGGGCGTTTCCGCCCGGTCTCCGCACGCATCGAAAATTACATCGCCGAGACCGCGCGGACGCAGGGGCGCAGCCCCTTCGCCTTGGGCGAGGTCGAACTGGAATATGACTACGCGCGCATCCGCGATGCCGTGGTCTCCGTGATGGACGAGATTTTCAGCAATGCAGCCGAAGTCTTGAACCACTTCGACTGCGACGTCGTGCTGCTGTCCGGCCGTCCCTCGCGCCTACCAGCGGTGGTCGATCTCCTGGTCAACAAGCTGGCGGTCGCGCCCGACCGCGTGTTGCCGCTCCACGAATATCGCGTCGGCGCCTGGTATCCGTTCAAGACCAAGGACAATGCCCGCATTGCCGATCCCAAGACCGCGACGGTTGTGGGCGGCATGCTCTGCGCACTGGCGGAGCGGCAGATCATGAACCTGACCATCCACTCCGAACGCCTGACGCTGAAATCCACAGCCAAATTCATCGGGCAACTGGAGAGCGACGGCCGGTTGCCCTCGGAAAACATCTGGTTCACACCCGATAATGCCGAGGCGGGCCAGAGCGGTGTCGAGATCCGCTACGACGCGCCCATGCGCATCGGCTTCCGGCAATTGCCCTTCGGCCGCTGGACCGCCAATCCGCTCTACAAATTGTCCTTGCCGCCGGGCCAGCGCGCGCGCACGCCGATCAGCGTGGTGCTCCAGCGCGGCGCGCCGGAAGACGACGCCAGTTTCGAGGAGATCAACAAATTGCAGAAGTCGGAAGCGCAGACGGAGGAGATCCGCATCGCCGAGGCCTATGACGCCAATGGCGCCTCCCTGACCAAGATCATGCAGTTGAATCTCGACACGATGGGCGGCGAGAACGCATATTGGCTCGACACTGGCATTTTGAACATCGGTTGAGGAATTGCGCGATGACTGCGGCCGAACTCGCCAAATCCTGCCAGCAGACCCGAACGGCGGCGCTCGACGCGCTCGCGTGGGCAGCCAATCCCGCCAATGAGCGCAAGCTCAGCCTGAACCGCACCAAGCTGGAGCGGGTGCTGCGCCGCAACGCCGCCGAGGCCGAACGGCTGGAACACACCTTAGCGCAGCCGGGCTGCGTGGCGGTGTTCGGCCCCAGCCAAGCCGGCAAGTCCTATTTGATCTCGGTGCTGGCGCGGTCCGAGGGCGAGGAGGCGCTGATCGCCAAGTTCGACGGCTCCGTCCCCGAAGTCGATTTCATCAAGAGCATCAATCCGCTCGGCGGCGAGGAGGCCACGGGCCTCGTGACCCGCTTCACGCTGCGCGGCAAGCTCGCACCAGCGGGCTTTCCCGTCTGCCTGCGCCTACTGACACAGACCGACATCCTGAAAATCCTGGTCAATTCCTATCTTCAGGACGGCGATCAGGAATACGAGGCGGAGCTTGAGGCCGAGGAACTCGACGCCCACATCCGCGCCTTCGAAGCGCGCTGCGCCCCCGGCGCATTGGACGTGCTGCGCTGCGAGGACATTTGGGACCTGCAGGAATATGTCACGCGCAACGCCTCCGGCGCGGTTTCCGCCCGCGCGGTGGAATCTGCCTGGCCGCGCCTCGCGCGTGTCGCGCCGTTGCTGGGCGTCGCAGATCGCGGCGCGCTGCTGAGCATTCTGTGGGGGCGCCACCAGACCTTTACCGATTTGTTCGTCACGCTCGCGGGCGCTCTCGCCAGTCTGCGTTTTGCAACCGAAGCCTTCTGTCCGATGGAGAGCCTGCTTCCGGCCACCGACGGCATTCTCAACGTCCGCACGCTGGAAGCGCTGCTTTCCGGCGGCGGCGGGGCGCTGCGCGTCAGCAACGGCGCGGGCGTGGAAATCGAATTGCCGCGAGCTTTGGTCGCCGCGCTGGCCGCCGAATTGCGCATCGTCTGCCGCGACGAGCCACACGGCTTCTTCCGCCACACCGATCTGCTCGACTTCCCCGGCTATCGCAGCCGCACCCGTCAGAATCTCGCGAAATACATGCGCGACGCGGCGACCGCCGCGCCCAAGGAGCTTTTTCTGCGCGGCAAGGTCGATTACCTGTTCCAGAGCTATACGGCCAATCTGGAGCTGACCAGCCTGATCCTGTGCCTGCCGGATTCCAATCTGGAGGTCACCAGCCTGCCCAAGGCCATCGAACAGTGGATCGGCGTCACCCATGGCGCGACGCCCGAAAAACGGCGCGGCAAACCGACCCTGCTGTTCTTCGCCCTCACTAAATTTGACCGGCATCTGATGGAATCCGCCGGCGAGGAGGGCAACGACCCCGCTCTGCGCTTCGAAATCCGCCTCAATGCCTCGCTGCTCAATCCTTTCGCCAAGATCGAGCCGTCCTGGCCGAAGCAATGGGTTCCCGGTCGGACGTTCGACAACCTGTTCTGGATCCGCAACCCGAATTTCAAGGCGGAGCACGTCATCACCTACGCCGAGCGTCGCGAGGTCGAAATCATTCCGCAGCGCCTCGGCCGCATTGCGCAATTGCGCGATGCCTTCACCGGCTCGTCGCTGGTGCGCGCCCATTTTCGCGATCCGGCGAGGAGCTGGCAGGAGGTGATGAAGCTCAACGACGGCGGCGTCAGCTATCTCGCCGACGCCATTTCCGCCGTCGCCACGGAAGACTTGAAACTCGGACAGATCGCGGCGCGACTCACCGAAATCCGCCGCGACACCCACGACCTGCTGCGGGTCTATTACATCGACGACGATTACGCCGCGCGCCGCGCGCAAAGGCTTGCGGTGGTGGAGGAGCAGATTTTCGTCGATCTCAACGTTTGTGCGGAAAGCGCCGCCTTCGGCACGGCGCTGCGCGGCCTGATGGTCGACGCCTCGGATTTCTACGGCGCTTTCTGGCAGTTGCTGAACCAGGCCTCGCCGCAAGCTGCGGCCCAATCGACGCGCGGCCTGTTCACCAGCTTGGTCAAGCCGCAGGCGGGCGAGGAGCCCGCGAGCGCCGACCGCTGGAGCCGGATCGGCGTCGCCGCGCTGAACTACTGGACCAACCTGATGTTCGAGCGCGCCGACACCCCCGCCTTTTCGCGTCGCGTCGGCATAGGTCCGGAAACGCTGAAGGAGATCGTCACGGAATTCGGCCAGGCCGCCCGGCGCGTGAAGCTCGACGCGCGCATCGCCGAACAGATGCGCGAGCGCGCCACGCCCAACGAAAATCTCGACGCCGTGGTGCGCAAGGTCGGGCAGGTCACCGAGCGCGTCATCAACCGCTTCGTCGCGGAAATGGATTTCGACCGCAAACCAGCGGCGGCGCAAGCGGCGGAGTTTGGCGAGGATCTGCCGGCGCCGATTTTCTGCGTCCGCCCCGTGCACTATGACGTCGCTGAACTTCCGGAGGAGCGCCCCAATTTCGCGGTCAATTTCATGATCGGTTGGGGCACGGGTTTCCGCGCCACCGTGGCGCGCAACGCCACGTCGCTCAATGGCGCGCTCGAAGACCCGGCGCAGAACGCCCGTCTCGGCGAAATCTTGCAGGCGGTGACGCCATGACCCGCGCGAGGTTTTCATGCGCGGCTTGACCCCCGCCGCCTGGACCCTGTTCGCCGCGATTCTGATCGCGCTCGGCGGCCAGTTCCTGTTCGCCTGCGGTTTCGGCCTGGGCGGCTTTTTCTGGAACGCCTGCCCGGTGCCCGTGGACGCGGCGCCGCTGGCGATGGAGACGGAGCGCGGCGAATATTTGCAGCGGCAAATCCACGCCGTCGAAATGGACATCGCCCGCAAGCCCGTCTGCGAGAAGCCGAAGCCCAAGGAAGAGTTCATCCGCCTGCAGGAGAAGGCTTACAAGCGCGGGGCGGCGTCTGGAAAGCTGGAGGTTTTTCTCGCCTGGCATACCCTCGATGACGTCGATCTGGAAATAGAATGTCCTGGCGGCCTCATCAGCGGCGTGAACGGCAATTTCGGGCCGGGAATCTGTGGAAGCGGCAAGCTTGACCTCGACGCGAACCGCGACCTGACGGTAAACATCCAGCGCGATCCCGTTGAGCACATTGCGTGGAGCGACGAGCCGCCGGCGGGCGAGTACCGCTTCAGAGCGCACATCTACAAGGCCAAGGACGGCGCGCGGCCCAGCAACATTCCCTTCGAGATGACCATTTCGCTCGATGGCGAGCAGAAGAAATGTTCGGGAACGCTGGAATGGATTCCGCGGTCGCTGAATGTAAAAGCGCCCGGCGGCGGCATTCTCGCGACGCGCATCGCGAGTCTGCGATGGAAAAGCGGCGATCCCCTGCCGAACTGCGACTGGCAATTTCTGGACTCCGCCTATTGCGACGCCCCCAACACCTGTTCGAAGAATTGACCGAAATCGATCTTGAAATCGAAAGGCCTGGAAAGCCGACATGCCTCTGATCCTCTCGAGCGACCCTTCCCACGCCGGCGGCGGCTACGCCATCCTTCAAGTTGAAGGCGCCGCCGCGCCCGCCACAATCGCCATCGAGGACCGCAGCACCGGTCTTTTTCTCGCGCCGGGCGGCAGGTGGACCAAGCGGCCGAATGATTTCGAGGTGGAGAAGATCGACCAGACGCGCGTGCGTCTGGGCCCCGACATTGTCGACCACGTCGAAGCCGACGCCATCCTTGCGCTTCACGCGCAGGGGGAGGCGCTCGGCGTCGTGGTCTGGCCGGCGATCCGCCCGAGCGCCGGCGTGAGCAGCGGCGATGTCATGCCGGACCAGGCGGAGATGGCGATCGTCGGCGCCATCGGCGACAGCCCCACGCCGCCTCCTTCCCCGCCGGTCGCTCCGACGAGCGCCTCGACGGACCTCGCGCCTCTGCCGCCACCCCCTCCGCCGCCGGTTCGCGCCGAAGTTGCGGCGAAGCCCGCCGAACCGGTCAGGCGCGTCGGCCTGCTCAAGCCGATTCTGATCGCCAACGCCTTGATCCTTCTGATTCTCGGCATTTTCGCCTTTCGCGGAACGGAGACGGCGCGGGGGCTGGTCTGTGAGCCGACCGGCGCGCTCCATGAGATCGGGATCGCCAAAACCCTGGTCAGCTGCGCGGAAAAAGCCGCCGTCAATCCCGAGGAAACGGCCTACAACGACTATCTCCAGTGCGTTCCGGGCCAGCCGGCTTGCGCGCAGAAGCGCTGCGGCGACGCCTACCTGTCCGCGTTCGCCAACGGGGCGAATGCGACGAAAGTGCGGGCAGCCAGCGCGGCCAGTCAGCAAGCCTGCGAGGCGGATGCTGAAAAGCAATCCGCCGCGGAGGTGTTCGCCGCCTTCAATGAATGCATGCGGACCACGCCCAATGTCTGCAACCGGTCGCAGTGCGTGGATCGCTATCGCTATAAGCTGACGACGGAACCCTATGCTTCCAGCCTGAGGCAAGCGGCGGAGACCGCTGCGGGCGACTGCCGGCGGTCGCACGAGGACGCGGCCTACGCGCAATTCAACAGCTGTGTCGCCGGCGCCGACGCCTGCGACGCCGCGCGCTGCGCCAGCGCCTTCACATCGGGCTTCCCGAACAGCGCCTATGTCTCGCGGGTGCTGCAAGCGGCGGAAAACGCCGCGCGAACCTGCCGGCAGGCAACAGAACCCCAAGGTCTCGCGGATTGTGACCAGTATGCCGCCAACCGTTTTGACGCTGACCGGCCGACGAACGCCAGTTTCGTCGGGGACGCCGCGACCCTGTCCGACGAGAGTATCGAAACGGGATTGCGCGCTTGCGCTTCCGCTGACGTCAACATGAGCGGTGGCCGTCGCGTCTACCTTCAGCGCGGGCGCCTGCTGGCCGAGCGAGCGGTCAGACGCGCCCGGAACGGCGATTTCGCTCTTGCCGACGATGACATGGCCGACGCGATCAAGAATTGGCGCACGGCGGAGGGGCTGGGTTCCGCCTACGCGGCCAATGTCTTGGGCACATTGTTTTCGGGAAGTTTCAATCGGGCGAGCGGGCGCGAGTTCATCGCCGCTGATCTGTCCCAGGCGATCCAGTACTGGTCCAAGGCGGCGCGGGCAGGGAATGTCAACGGCGAGCGCAACCTTGCCGCCTATCTGTTGACCGGAAATGGCGTTCAACAAGATGTCCAGCGTGCCGTGAGTCTTCTCGTCGATGCGTTCAAACGCGGCGACGAGAAAGCCGCCGCCATTCTCGGAGTAGCTCTTTATACCGGCTATCCCGCAGCCATCGGCAAGGACAGGATTGAGGGCTGGCGTCTCGTGAAGCGCGGCGCCTGCGCGGACAAAACCGCGAAAAACCTGATCGAACAGGAAATCAGCAAGGGACGTCAGCCAGCCTCGGAACGGCCGACATGCAATTGACCGGGACGTCTGGATGGTTCAGACGCGACCGGCCTGCAATTTTTTGTACGCCAGAGTGAATTGAAATGCCCCTGACCCTCACGAGCGATCCCTCCCGTCCCGGTGGCGGCTATGCGATATTGCAGGTCGACACCGGTGCCGCGCCGGCGTCGCTGGCGTTCGAGGATCGCAGCACCGGCCTTTTCCTCGCGCCCGGGGGCAAGTGGACCAAGCAACCGCACCATTTCGACGTGGAGAGGATCGACGCGACGCGCGTGCGGCTTGGCCCGGACATTGTCGATCATGTCGACGCCGACGCCATCCTCGCGCTGCATCGGCAGGACGCGGGCGTGCTCGGCGTTCAGGTCTGGCCGGCGATCCGGCCGAGCGCCGGCGCCGCCAGCGGCGACGTCATGCCTGACCGGGTCGAGATGGCGATCGTCAGCGCCATTGGCGACAGCCCCGCGCCTTCGTCTCCGTCCGAACCGCCCGCCGCGCCCGCATCGACGGCGCTGGCGCCTCTTCCGCCGCCGCCTCCGCCGCC
>JBAWEN010000386.1:0-6850 GCA_049591215.1 Methylocystis sp.
CGCGGTGAAACTCGCTCCGTCGATCCTCGCGGCGGATTTCGCGCATCTTGGCGATCAGGTCCTGGAGGCTGAGCGCGCCGGCGCGGACCGCATCCACGTGGACGTGATGGACGGGCATTTCGTGCCCAATCTTTCGATGGGGCCGATGATCATCCGTTCGTTGCGAAAAGTGACCCGCCTGCCGCTCGAAGCGCATCTGATGATTTCGAATCCGGACGCCTTCATCGACGAATTCGCGCGGGCTGGCGTCGACTCGTTTCTGGTCCATTGGGAGGGCGCCAACAACCTGTCGCGCACCGTGCAAAGCATCAAAGCACTGGGAAAGCGGGTCGGCGTCGCCATTAACCCGGCGACTTCCGCGGCCGTGCTGGAAGAGATCCTGCAAGATCTCGACCAGGTGCTGGTCATGACGGTGAACCCAGGATTCGGACATCAGCGCTTCCTTCACGGGACGCTTCCGAAGATCACGCGCGCGCGCCAGATGATCGACCGAATCAAACCGGGGTGCGGTCTCGAGGTCGACGGAGGGATCGACGCGAACACCGCCCCGCTGGCTGTCGCCGCGGGAGCCGACGTGCTCGTGGCCGGATCCGCGATTTTCAGTCAGGGCGAAAGCGTCATCGCCGCCATGGAGCGGCTGCGGTCCGCGATACGGCTCTGACACGAGCGGTCATCGCGCGGCTCGCGATAGGCCGGGCGAAAAAAATGGACGCGGACCGCCGCCAATCCTCTCCGCGCTCTAATTACCTCTTCGCCGTCGGCCGAACGTGGCGGCGCGCGACAGGGGCGACGCCCATCACGAGGTTTCGCGTGAAGATCGAAGTCTATCCCGACGCGGCTAGGGTCGCGCGCAAGGCGGCGGAGATCATCGCCGCCGACGCTCGCGCGGCAATTGTTTCGCGAGGGCGTTACGTCATGGCGGTTAGCGGCGGCAGCACGCCGTGGCTTATGCTGCGCGCATTGGCCGACGAGCAAATTCCTTGGGAGAATTTGCATATCGTTCAAGTGGACGAGCGAGCGGCCCCCGCCGGCGATCCGGAGCGAAATCTCACGCATCTGCGCGAAAGTCTGCTCGATCATGCGCCGCTGCCGCTTCGCCACATCCACGCAATGCCTGTCGAAGCGCCCGATCTCAATTCCGCGGCTCTGCAATATGCGGGAACATTGAGGGATGTGGGGGGATCGCCGCCGGTCATTGACCTCATCCATCTCGGCCTTGGCGTCGACGGCCACACCGCCTCGTTGGTTCCCGGCGATCCGGTCCTCGAGGTCACCGACGCGGACGTCGCGGTGACTCGCCCGTACCAGGGCAGGCGGCGAATGACGTTGACCTTTCCAATCATCAACCGGTCCCGGCGCGTCCTATGGCTGGTGACGGGCCGCGCGAAAGCCGGGGCGTTGGCGCGTCTACGCGACAGGGACCCATCGATTCCGGCGTCAGGCGTGCGTCAGGATCTGGCGCTGATACTTGCCGATCGCCCGGCGGCGGAGCAACTCGGCGCGAGCGAGAATTTGGAGATGCGAGAATGAGCACCGCAACCGTCGGCGCGACCGGCTCGTCCCGACCGATGAACGGCGCGCAGTTGGACCAATTGTCGATCAATTGCATTCGCACGCTGTCGATAGACGCGGTCCAACAGGCGAAATCGGGGCATCCCGGTACGCCGATGGCGCTAGCGCCGCTCGTCTACACGCTCTGGAATCGCGTCATGCGCTTCGATCCGCAAGACCCGATTTGGCCGAACCGCGATCGGTTCGTGCTCTCCAACGGTCACGCCTCGATGCTTTTGTGGTCGGTGCTTCATCTCGCCGGCGTCCGCGCGGTAAACGCGGACTACGAGCGCCTAGGGCAACTCGCGGTGTCGCTCGACGATATCAGACACTTCCGCCAGCTCGGCAGCAAGGCTCCCGGTCACCCCGAATATCATTTGGTCTCCGGCGTCGAGGCCACGACCGGCCCCCTCGGACAGGGCATCGCGATGAGCGTCGGCATGGCCATGGCCCAGAAATGGCTCGCAAACCGCTACAATCGGCCAAACTACGAGATCTTTGACTACAATATTTATGCGGTTTGCGGCGATGGCTGCATGATGGAAGGGCTTGGATCGGAAGCCGCGTCACTCGCGGGCCATCTCGCCCTGGACAACCTCTGCTGGATTTATGACAACAACCACATCACGATCGACGGCAATACGCGCATCACCTTTACGGAGGACATCGCGGCGAGGTTCCTGGGTTACGGCTGGAACGTCCTGCGCGTCGGCGACGCGAATGACATTGACCGGATCCAGCACGCGCTGGACATTTTTCACAAGACCAGGGAACGTCCGACATTCATCATTCTCGACAGTCATATCGGTTACGGCTCGCCGCATAAGCAGGATACCGCCGCGGCTCATGGCGAACCGCTGGGCGAAGAGGAAGTTCGCCTCGCCAAACGTGCCTACGGATGGCCCGAGGACGCCACTTTTCTGGTTCCCGACGCGGTCCGCGATCACTTCGCGGCCGGCATTGGGACCAAGGGTCCAGAGGCTCATCGGCGATGGACGGAACTCTTCGCCGCATACCGGTCGGCATATTCGGAGCTCGCGCTCGAGATCGATTTGATGCAACGCCGTGAGCTGCCACGCGGATGGGATGCGGGGCTGCCCACATTTCCCGCCGATCCGAAGGGCGTCGCGGGACGCGAAGCGTCGGGCAAGGTGCTCAACGTGCTCGCGCAAAACGTGCCGTGGCTGCTGGGCGGATCGGCCGATCTCGCCACGTCCACCAAAACCGCGCTGAAGTTCGAAGGAGCCGGGGACTTCGAACCCGGCTCCTTTGGCGGCAGAAATCTGCACTTCGGCATTCGCGAACATGCGATGGCGGCCATCGTCAACGGACTCTCGCTGTCAAAACTGCGGGCTTTCGGCTCCACCTTCTTCATCTTCAGCGATTACGCGCGGCCGGCAATTCGACTTTCCGCTCTGATGGAGCTGCCCGCGATTTTCGTGTTCACCCACGACGCCATGGGCGACGGTGAGGACGGCCCGAGCCACCAGCCGGTTGAACAACTCGCTTCCTTCCGGGCCGTCCCGGGCCTCGTCATGTTGCGACCGGCTGACGCCAACGAAGTTGTTGAGGCCTACCGCTATATCATGAAGTTGCGACATGAGCCGGCCGCGCTGGCGTTGTCGCGGCAACCGCTGCCGACGCTGGACCGCGGCAAATACGCGGCCGCCACAGGGGTCGCGCGGGGCGCCTATGTGCTCGCCGACGCTCCAGACGGCAATCCCGAAGTGATCCTGATCGGATCCGGCAGCGAGGTCATTCTGTGCGTTCAAGCGCACGAGCAACTGCTCGCGGAGGGCATTCGCTCGCGCGTGGTCTCGATGCCGTCCTGGGACATTTTCGAACACCAGACGCAGGAGTACCGAGACAGCGTGCTTCCGCCCGCCGTTACAGCTCGCGTCGCGGTCGAGCAGGCGTCGACTCTAGGCTGGGAGCGTTACGTGGGTGGGTTCGGCCGCGTCATCGGCATGAAGACATTCGGCGCCTCGGCTCCGCTTAAAGAACTTCAACGAAAATTCCACTTCGAGCCGGAGCGGGTGACGGAAATCGCGAAAGAAACAATTGGCGAGGCGCGGCTTAGATCGCGTTAGAGCGCTTTCCGTTCGAACGATAAGAAATCGCTCAAGATCAAGATGTTAGAGTAAGCTCTTATCGAAAAAGTCTATCAACTTTTTCGGAGCTTGCTCTAGCGCGCCTACGGCGTTCACGGCGCCTTTTGGCCTCCAGGCTGGATGGCTTGTCGGCCGCCCCTATATGATCAGCGCAACTGGTAAAAAGACGCCACTGCCGTGTTCTGGCGTCGCCATTAACCCAAAGAGACTGTCTTCGAAGGACAAATGAAATGCAGCTTGGTATGATCGGTCTTGGTCGCATGGGCGCCAATATGGCGATAAGACTCATGAGGGCTGGCCACGAATGCATTGCTTACGATAGTCATCCGGAAACGGTGCGCGCGTTGGTCGAGAAAGGCGCGAAGGGCTCGACGACCCTCGCTGATTTTGTGAGCGCGCTGACAAAACCGCGGGTTGTCTGGCTGATGGTGCCCGCCGCTGCTGTTGATGCCGTGCTTGATACGCTCACGCCGCTGTTCGATCCAGGCGACATAGTGATCGACGGGGGCAATTCCTACTACCATGATGACATCCGCCGCGCGGCTCGACTTAAGGAGTCTGGAATCCATTATGTCGATGTCGGCGTAAGCGGCGGAGTCTGGGGCATGGAGCGGGGTTATTGCCAAATGATTGGCGGCGAGCCGTGGATTGTCCAACATCTCGATGCAATTTTCCAGAGCCTTGCTCCTGGAACAGCCGCCGCGCCGCGCACTGTTGGCGCGACGGGCGAGCCGAGCCAAGCGGAGTACGGCTATCTGCATTGCGGCCCCAGCGGCGCCGGCCATTTTGTCAAAATGGTTCACAATGGCATCGAGTATGGCCTCATGGCCGCCTATTCGGAAGGTTTGAATATTCTTAAGAACGCCAACATCGGTCATGTGACGAGCAGGGTGGATGCCGAAACGGCGCCGTTGCGCAATCCCGAACTTTACCGATTTGACTTTGACATCCCCGAGATCGCCGAGGTCTGGCGACGTGGCAGCGTCATCGGCTCATGGCTGCTCGATCTCTCCGCCTCGGCGCTGCGCAAGGATCCTGAGCTGGCTGTTTTCGAGGGACGCGTCGCGGACTCCGGCGAAGGACGCTGGACATTGCAGGCGGCGATCGACGAAGGAGTTCCCGTCCCGGTTCTCAGCGCGGCATTGTTCGAGCGGTTCGAGTCGCGGGGGCTGGCGGATTACGCCAATAGGCTGCTGTCGGCGATGCGATTCGAATTCGGCGGCCATGTCGAGACGCCCACGGCGGAAAGGCCATCTGAATGACTCGTCCGGTTTCAGATGCGATCGTCTTTTTTGGCGCCACGGGGGATCTCGCCAAGAAGCAAATTTTCCCCGCGCTCGAGGGCCTCGTTCGCGACGAAGGCGTTGACACGCCTATCATCGGGGTAGCCAGGGAGGGCTGGTCGCTCGATCAGTTGAAGGCGCGCGCATGGGAGAGCATCTCGAGCCACGGATGCCGCGACGACAAAGCCTTCGCCAAGCTGAGCAGCCTTCTGCGCTTCGTTGCCGGCGACTACACGGATCCCTCGACCTATGCGCGGCTGCGCCAAGCACTGGGCGAAGCGAAAAGACCACTCCATTATCTTGCCATTCCGCCCAGCCTATTCGCAACGGTGGCGGAGGGGCTCGCGAAGCAGAGCGACGGCATGCACCCACGCCTTGTCATCGAGAAACCGTTCGGTCACAGCAGAGAGTCAGCGCGCCAACTCGACCGTGTTCTCAACCGCTTTTTCCCGGAAGAATGCATCTTCCGGATTGATCACTACCTTGGCAAGGAACCGGTGCAGAACATACTTTATACGCGGTTCGCGAATTCGATGTTCGAACCGATCTGGAACCGCACCCATATCGACAGCATTCAGATCACGATGGCTGAAAATTTCGGGGTGGTGGATCGCGGCGGATTCTATGATGAGACAGGCGCCATTCGCGACGTTTTCCAAAACCACTTGCTGCAAGTGCTGGCCAATTTGACAATGGATCCTCCGACCGGCGAGGAGTGCGACGCGGTGCGCGAACAGAAAGCAGCGTTGTTGAAGTCGGTGCGGCCGCTCGATCCGACGCAAGTCGTTCGTGGTCAATACGCGGACTATCAGTCCGTGCGCGGCGTCAAGCCCGGTTCGACCGTCGAGACATTCGTCGCCGCCAGGCTCTTCATCGATTCGTGGCGGTGGGCCGACGTTCCAATTTACATTCGCGCGGGCAAGGCGCTTTCAGTGACGGCCGCCGAGGTGATGGTCTATTTCAAAAGACCTCCGCGAGCGACCTTCGCGGAGATCGTTCCGCCGAAATCCGGCCATATGCGCATTAGACTTAGCCCGGATGTCTGCATCGCGGAGGGTCTACGGCTCAAGCTTCCGGGAAACGAGCTAAAGGGCCAAAATGTCGAGCTGGTCCTGACCGAGCAGGAATCAGCTTTCAAGCCGCCCTATCAGCGTCTTCTTCGCGACGCCATGCTTGGCGTCGAGGACCTTTTCGGTCGACAGGATATTGTCGACGCCCAATGGCGTATCGTAGAGCCGGTGTTGGACGAGGATTCCGCGCCAATTCCCTATGCACAGGGGAGCTGGGGGCCAGCCGAAGCCGACCAGTTGATTGGTTCGGACGGACCATGGCACGACCCGCTGCCTCCACCGCCGCATCCGTGATCAAAATGCACAGCATCGTTTTTCTTTTTGATGTCGATAATACTCTGCTTGATAATGATCGTGTCCAAGCCGATCTCGCTGAATATTTATCAAGAACATTTGGCGTCAAGGACTGCGACCGTTACTGGGAAATTTTCGAGCAAGTACGACACGAGCTCGGCTATGCCGACTACCTCGGCGCATTGGAGCGATTCCGGCTCGAAAAGATGCACGATCCGAGAGTTCTCCTGATGTCGAGCTGGCTCGTGGACTATCCATTCGGCGATCGGATCTATAAGGGCGCGCTTAGCGCGGTCCAACATGTCCAGCAATGGGGTCCCGCGGTCGTTCTGTCCGATGGCGATGCGGTATTCCAGCCTCGAAAAATCGATCGCTCCGGTCTTTGGGCGGCGTTCAACGGCCGCGTGCTCATTTATGTTCACAAGGAACAAGAGCTTGCTGATGTGGAACGCTTTTATCCAGCAAAGCGCTATGTGATGATTGATGACAAGCTGCACATCCTCAATACGATTAAGAACATTTGGGGCGAGCGCGTTAGGAC
>JBAWEN010000387.1:0-4379 GCA_049591215.1 Methylocystis sp.
GTGTAGAGGCCCACCATATAGGTGGCGCGAATCGTCGGCGTGAAGTCGTAAGCGAGTTTTACCTTGGCGTTGACATAGTCGCTCAGCAGATTGCCGGCCGAGCCGAGCACGGTCGCGGGCACGCCAAATTTGGTCGTGACGAAATCTCCGCCCGGATATCCGTATAAATTCGCGGGCGAACTCGGGACCGTGCCCGACGCCGCCTGAATGAATGTGAGGGGCTGGGTCGTCGTGTGGTTCCAGTTGACCGCGACGAACCACGAAAGGTCATTGATCTTGTCGCCAACCGTGAAGCTCTGGACATTGGTGTGGAACGTGTTCGCCGTGCCCCAAAGGGAGAAGTCCTGCAAGGCGACCGTTTCCTTGGCGGTGATCTCCAGCTTCTCGGGCATTCTCGTGGTGATCTGAACGACGCCGCCAAGCGCATTGCCCGGAAACTCGGCCGCGAAGGGGCCATAGAGCACGTCGATCCGGTCGATTTCCTCGGGCGAAACGAGACCCCAGCGCGGCGCTCCCTCGGTGTTGTCGTTGCCGACAAGCGCCGTCAACAGCAGATCGTCGGCGTAGACGAGGCTACGCGCCGAGGAATTGAGTCCCCAGGTGCGGGTCGCCAGCACGGCTTGGTTGTCGCCGTTGTTGCGCTTACGAAGAAACAGACTTGGCGTGTATCTCAGCGCGTCTTCCGTGTCGATGATGTTTATCTTTTCCTTGATGTCCTCGCGCGTGACGCTGGACACCGTGTTGGGCAATTGGAAGCGCTCGACGAAGGCCGGCTCGCCGTTGGGCAGCGTGGGCGACCATGTCGATGGCGCGGACGGCGGCGGAGGCGCGCCATTGCCGCCGTCAACCGCCGCGGCGTCGATATCGATGGCCGGCAGCGCCTCTTGGGCGAGCGCCGAAGCGCCCGGTCCGTTTGAAACACACAGCAAGGCGAGCGCGCCGGCGGAGACGCCGCGCAGGAGATGGTGGCGGAACATGGAAAAAATCCTTCCCTGGACGCCGGCGTTTCACGCGGCGCATGTCTGAAGGCGGCTTGGAGGCCGCTTAACGCATTGAGGAGATGGAGCGTTCAGACCAGGGAAGGCGGCGCGCGCGGCGCGGCGTCATGCTTCAATATCTCGGGGACGAAATTTGACGCCGAGCGGCGCGGCGTGACGCGGGACCACGCCGTGAGGCGCGGGTGGACCGTCCAGCCCGTCGCCCAAGCGAGCGGCGCCGCCCCGGCGAGGGGGCAGAACACGCAGGCGACATGATGAGTATGTCTCCCGGGCGGGGATTTGTCGGAGTCCGCGGTGGACGCCGCCGTCCGCGCATGCGCCACGAAGGACAAGTCGCAGATCGCCGCGCTCCGACCGCCACGCTCGGCCGCCATCGCCCCGGCGCCCATGACGGGCGCCGCGATCTGCGCGAGCAGAGCGATGCAAAACAGCAAGTTGGCGAGATGGCGGCTTAGCATTGAAATTTGCGACTCGATCCGTCTATTTGTTAACCATTTGGACGTCGAAGCTCAATCCTTACCGTTTCGCGCCACAATTCCAAGCCCCCGACGATTGTCAGATGATAAAATTTCCGTTAAGAGACATTTATGTCACACCTGCGGACATTGCGTGTAACCATGCGTGCGATTTTCGCCGTAAGCCTTGCTTTTGCCTTGATATCCGGCCTTTTTGTCTCATCCGTTCTTTATGGCGCGCGGGCTCCCGCCTTTGGCCGGACCGCGCAAGGATTATCTGTCTCGTGCCATAATTGGGCCGTCTCCACGACGCAATCCGACAAAGGGGCTCCGGCCCACCCAGGCCGACATTCCGGCGCCACCGGCTGTCCGGATTGTTGTCTTGCCGCGCACGCCGGCGCCGCCGTCCTGCCTGAGCGTTTCGCGATAGTGACGCGGCCAATGCGCGTCGCGGCCTCGCGCGTGCGCTATTTCGCGTTGACCACGCATGAGATGGAGGCCGCGGTCTCCAATGCGGTCAATGGCGCCCGCGCGCCGCCCGCGCGGCTCTCCCTTTCCTAAGCCGCCGCCTCTACTTCGCGATCACGATCGCAAGCGGTGAACAAGCGCCCGCCGGAGCGAATATCTCACGGGCGTCATATGAAAAATAAAGAACAACGACGTATCGCCCGCGCCGCGCCGCGGCGGTCAAACTCCCAAGGAAGAGCTAATATCATGGAATACACCACACTTTCGCCGCTGGCGATGTTCGTGAACGCCGGCCCCGTCGGCAAATTCGTCATGCTGACCCTCGTATTGGCTTCCGTCTATACTTGGGTGCTGATCGTCCTCGGGGTCTTTTCCGTGCTCAAGATTGGTAAGGCGACCCGCTCGGCGCGCGCCGGCGGTGATGTCGGCGTGTTGGCTCCGGTGGACGCCGCCGGTCGTTCGGCCGCGTCATGGGATCTTCCCGGCGAGTCGATTGGCGAGAAGCGCGAGCGCATCGCCGAGGTGATGAGCCGCACCGCCCGCGAGTTCTTGGCCAAGGAAGAGGGCGGCCTGCCCAATCTCGCGGTAATTTCCTCGGTGGCCCCGTTTATCGGCCTGTTCGGCACGGTTTGGGGCATCATGAGCAGCTTCGCCGGCATCGCGCAGTCGCAGGACACCAGCCTCGCGGTGGTGGCGCCGGGCATCGCGGAAGCCCTGGCGGCGACCGCCTACGGACTCGCGGCCGCCATTCCCGCCTCGGTCGGCTATAACCGCATCGGCGCGGCGTTCTCGCGCGTCGGTCAAAATGTGTCGCATTATATCGAAGACGCGGCCCTCACTCATGTCTCGGGCCGTCCGGCGACGACGCAGAAGAGGGAGGCGGCGTAATGGCGATCCCGTCCCGCTTAAAGAACAACGACGATCTTTACCAGCCGCTGGCCGACATCAACGTGACGCCGCTGGTCGACGTCATGCTGGTGCTGCTGATCATCTTCATGATCACGGCGCCGCTGCTGGCCAAGGGCGTGAAGGTCAATCTGCCGCAAGCCAAGGCCGCGCAGCCGCTCAACCAGAAAGACCCGATCATCGTCACGATCGGCAAGGACGGAAAGGTCTCGCTCGGCTCCGACGCCACGACGATCGAGGCGTTGGTCGACGGCGTCCGCACCCTGATGGGCGACGATCTCACCCGCGTCGTTCATGTGCGCGGCGACAATGACGCGGTCTACGGCGAAGTCGTGAAGGTGATGGACAGATTGGCGAGCAATGGGATCACCCATATCGCGATCATGACCAATTCCCGCAAGCAGGCCGACGCCGCGGGATCGGATGCGGCGGCGATCTCCACCGCGCCGGGTCCCTCTTCCGCGCCGGCTCCAGCGGCCGCTCCAGTGGCGGGGGGGAAGGGGAAATGACAGAGATCGCGTCTTTCTCGGAGCTCCCGGGCGGGGCCGTTGCTGGCGAGCCCAGCTTTCCGCCCGTCAAGCCACGCTGGCTAAGCCCGGCCGCCACGGTGGCGGTGGCGCTCGCTCATGCTGGCCTCGCTGTTTTTCTAATGACGGTGGCGATAGAAAAAGTCACGCCGCTTGAATCGGTGACGATGGATCTGGTGCCGGAAGGCGATATGTTCGAGTCCGAACAGGTGGATGCGACGGACGAGGTCGTGCCGCCGGAGGAGATGGAGCAACCCGATCTCGCCATTCCCTTGCCGCAGGTGATGACGCCGGAGGCGACGCCGATTCCGCTCAAGAAGGAAGTCGAAAAAAAGCGAGTCGTCGTCGAGCAGAAGCAGGTCGCCCCAGCCAAGGAGCATCGCGACGCGCAGGAGCGTCACCGTATCGGCGTCGCCGGGGGACGCGGCTCGGGCAGCCTGTCGCAAGCCGGTTATAAGGCGATGTTGGCCGCCGCGATCCATCGCCACGTGCCGAGCAGTTCGTCGCTCGGGGAGGGATCGGCGTCTTGCAGCTTCCATGTGTCGTCCGGGGGCGGCATGACGGGCATCAACTGCTCGGGTTCGTCGGGCGCGCACGCTTCGTTGCTACGTAGCGCGATCGCGGCGACTCACGCGCCGGCGCCGCCGGGCGGGGGGTTCTTCGCGGCGCAAAGCGTCCACTTCCATTGAACGATCGAGCGCTAGAGTTTCCTGAGCAATATGCCCTTCGCTTTCCACGCGGAAAGCGAAGGGGTGTTTTTCGCGAGAACAGCCGCGGCCGAGCGGTCGGTTGAGCCATCGACAAGGAAACAACGTGAAACGCGGGACTATCTTGTTTTTCTCCGCTGCCCTCGCGGCTTTTGGCGCGCGCGCCGAGGACATTAAGCAACCTCCAGCGCCCGAGGCCGCGACTCCGGCCCCCGCCGCCGCGCCGGCGGCCCTGTCGCAAAGCAAGTTTCTCGGTCTGCTTTATTCGGAGATCGCGCGTCACACGCCGCCGGAGAACAAGGCCGGCGCTGGCGATGT
>JBAWEN010000388.1:0-3645 GCA_049591215.1 Methylocystis sp.
GCGCCGCTGGTCGGCATGGAGCGGGCGATCCCGACGACCCCGCCTTTATAGCCCGGCGCCAGATGCGCATTGGCGGCGAGAATGGCGAGACTGTCGGAAGGCGTCACGAAGCGCGAGCGCCCGATGATGAGATTTCGGTCGCCGTCGCCATCCGACGCCGCGCAAAGATCGGGCGACGCCGGCGACATCGCGAGATCGTAAAGATGCTTGGCGTAAACGAGATTGGGATCGGGGTGATGGCCGCCGAAATCTGGCAAGGGAACGCCGTTGATGACGCTGCCCTTGGCGGCGCCGAGCGCGTCTTCGAGAATGGCGTGCGCATAGGGGCCGGTGACCGCCGACATCGCGTCGAACTTGATTGTAAAACCGCCGCGAAAAGCGTCGCGGATGCGGTCGAAGTCGAACAGCGTCTCCATCAGGGCGCGATAATTCTCAACGCTATCAATGATTTCGACACGCATGTCGCCGAGCTGCGTCGCCAAAAGCGAATCGAGATCGACATCCGCCGCCTCGACGATTCCGTACGAAGCGATTTCGAGCGTGCGCGCATAGATGGCCTCGGTGATTTTTTCCGGAGCGGGACCGCCATTGCCGACATTATATTTGATGCCGAAATCGCCGTCCGGGCCGCCGGGATTATGGCTCGCCGACAGCACGACGCCGCCAAACGCCCCAAGCTCGCGGATCAGCGCCGAGACCGCCGGCGTCGACAGAATGCCGCCGCGCCCCACCACGGCGCGGCCAAAGCCGTTGGCGGCGGCGATCTTTAGAATTGTTTGAATGGCTTCGCGGTTGTAGTAGCGGCCGTCGCCGCCGACGACCAGCGTCTGCCCGCCAAACCCCTCCAAACTGTCGAAGATCGATTGCACGAAATTTTCGACATAGTTCTTTTGCTGAAACACCGGAACCTTTTTGCGCAGACCGGAGGTGCCCGGGCGCTGGTCGAGATAGGGCGTGGTGGCGACGGTCTTCGTCATGGCGCATCCCCGGCTTTGGTCATCAAATGAAAACGCGGCGCGGCGAATCGTTTCGGCGCGCTTCAACTGTCTTTTAGCTCAAAATGGCCGCAAGATTAGGGAGACGATGCGCCGGTCCTCAACCCCGCCGGCGCAGCGCCTGGGCCAAATCCTCGATCAGGTCTTGCGCGGTCTCCAGCCCCACGGACACGCGGATCACGTCGGGGCCCGCGCCGGCGGCGAGGCGCTGTTCGTCGGTCAATTGCCGATGCGTCGTCGAAGCGGGGTGCAGGATCAGGCTGCGGGTGTCGCCGACATTGGCGAGATGCGAAAACAATCGCACCGACTCCACCAGTTCGACCCCGGCCTCATAGCCGCCCTTGAGCCCGAAGGTGAAGACCGACCCCGCGCCGCGCGGCAGATATTTTTTGGCGAGATCGCGATAGGGGCTCGACTCCAATCCGGCGTAGGAGACCCAGGCGACGGCGGGATGGCTTTCGAGAAACCCCGCGACGCGCGTGGCGTTGGCGACATGGCGCTCCATGCGCAGCGGCAGCGTTTCGACGCCCATGATGGTCAAAAACGCGTTCATCGGCGCGAGCGTCGGGCCGAAATCGCGCAGCGCCACCGCCCGCGCCTTCATCGTGAAGGCGAAATCGCCGAAGGTCTCGAAAAAATCGAGGCCGTGATAGGCCGGCTCCGGCCCCGCGAGCGAAGGGAACTTGCCGCTGGCCGCGTAATCGAACTTGCCCGACTCCACCACCGCCCCGCCCAGCGAATTGCCATGCCCGGCGAGGAATTTCGTCGTCGAGTGGCAGACGATATCGGCGCCCCATTCGAGCGGACGGCACAAATAGGGCGTCGCCAGCGTATTGTCGACGACGAGCGGAATGCGGGCGCCTTCGGCGACGCGCGCGATGGCCTCGATATCCGCCACCACGCCGCCGGGATTGGCGAGGCTCTCGATGAAGATCGCCTTGGTGCGCTCGGTCAATGCGCGCTTGAAATTTTCCGGGTCTTTCTGATCGACGAAATGGCAGGTCCAGCCGAGTTTGCGAAAACTCGTGCCGAATTGCGTCAGCGAGCCGCCGTAAAGATTGCGCGACGCGATGAATTCGTCGCCAGGTTCCAGCAGCGTGAAAAAGGTCAGGAACTGCGCCGCGTGCCCCGAGGCGGCCGCGACCGCCGCGCGCCCGCCCTCCAGCGCCGCGATGCGCTCCTCCAGCACGGCGACGGTCGGATTGCTCAGGCGCGTATAGACATGGCCGAAATTGTGCAAATTGAACAGCGACGCGGCGTGCTCGGCATCCTCGAACACATAGGACGACGTTTGATAGATCGGCGTGATCCTCGCGCCGGTCGAAGCGTCCGGCATGGCGCCGGCGTGGATCGCCTTGGTCTCGAATCCATGGTCGGTCTTGGCGCTCGCCTCGCGTTGGCGAAGCGGCTTGCGCGTCGGCGGCGTCGGCGCGTGGCTGGAGATAACCCCGGTGTTGACGCCGCTCCATGCGAGTTCGCCGCCGAGCCGGCCATATTCGATCTTGAGGCAGCGGTTCATGACGACATCGAGGCCCGCGGCGCGCGCGCGTTCGGCCGCCGCGTCGTCGCGCACGCCAAGCTGCATCCATATGGTTTTGGCGCCGACGGCGATGGCCTCATTGACAATCGCGCCAGCAAATTGCGAGCGGCGGAAAATCTCCACGATGTCGATCGGCGCATCGACCGAGGCGAGGTCCGGGCGCACGATCTCGCCGAGCAACGTTTGGCCGGCGAGCCCGGGATTGACGGGTACGACGCGATAGCCCTTGCCCTGAAGATATTTCATGACGAAATAGCTGGGCCGGTTCCAGTTGGCGCTCGCGCCGACGAGCGCGATGACATGCGAGCGGGACAGAATCTTGCGAATGAGATCGTCGCGATAGTTTAGATCGTCGGCGGCCTCGCTCATGCGTCTCGCGCCTCGGGAAACAGGTTCCGCAACGCGTCCTCGTTCGCCGCGCAAACGCCGCGCTCGGTTATCAAGGCCGTGACGTAACGCGCCGGCGTCACGTCGAAAGCGAAGTTGCGCGCCGGCGTTCCCCGTGGCGTCAGACGCACCCGCCTTATGGCGCCCGTGTCGTCGCGGCCGCTGATATGGGTCACTTCGTCGCCGTCGCGCTCCTCGATGGGAATCTCTTTCAAGCCATCGGCGATGCGCCAGTCGAAGGTCGAGGCCGGCAGCGCGACGTAGAAGGGCACGTTGTTGGCGTGGGCGGCGAGCGCCTTGAGATAGGTGCCGATCTTGTTGCAAACGTCGCCGGAGCGCGTCGTGCGGTCGCTGCCGACGATGCAGAGATCGACGAGCCCATGCTGCATCAGATGACCGCCGGTGTTGTCGGCGATCACGGTATGCGCGACGCCCTCCCCCGCGAGTTCATAGGCGGTGAGGCTCGCCCCTTGATTGCGCGGCCGCGTCTCGTCGACCCACACATGCAAATCGACGCCGGCGCGCGCGGCCTTGTAAATCGGCGCCAGCGCGGTGCCCCAATCGACGGTCGCCAGCCACCCGGCGTTGCAATGGGTCAGAATATTGACGCGCGCCCCGTCCTTGCGCGCCGCGGCGTCCCGTATCAGCGCGGCGCCATGGTCGCCGATAGCCTCGCAGCAAGCCGCGTCCTCGTCGGCGATGGCGCCCGCCTCGGCGTAGGCG
>JBAWEN010000389.1:0-8756 GCA_049591215.1 Methylocystis sp.
TCGATGATCGCGCCAAGCTCGACGCCGGCGTCGTCGGAAAGATCGGCCAGCAGCATGTCGTTATGCGCCTTGCCCGAGGGGATCATCGGGAAGCAATTCTCGCCCTTCTCGACGACGCAGTCGAACAGCACCGGACCGTCATAATCGAGCATCTCGCCGATCGCCCGGTCGAGATCGCCGGGGTCGTAGCAGCGAATGCCCTTGGCGCCGAAAGCCTCCGCCAGCTTGACGAAATCCGGCAGCGCCTCCGAATAGCTGTGCGAATAGCGTCCGCCATGCAGCAATTCCTGCCACTGCCGCACCATGCCCATATATTCATTGTTCAGGATGAACACCTTGACCGGCAGGCGATATTGAATGGCGGTCGACAGTTCCTGAATGCACATCAGGATCGACGCCTCGCCGGCGATGTCGATGACGAGGGATTTTGGGTGCGCCAGTTGCGCGCCGATGGCCGCGGGTAGGCCATAGCCCATTGTTCCGAGACCGCCCGAGGTCATCCAGCGATTGGGCTCATCGAAGTGATAATGCTGGGCGGCCCACATCTGGTGTTGGCCGACCTCCGTCGTGACGTAGACGTCCTTGTCCTTGGTCAGCTCGTAGAGCCGCTGCACCGCGTATTGCGGCTTGATGGTCGTCTTGGAGTTGCGGTACGCGAGCGACTTCCTGGCGCGCCAATGGTCGATTTGCGCGCGCCAGGAGTCGAGCGGCTGCTTTTCCGCGTGCATCGCCTCCGAGCGCCAGACGCGCACCATCGCCTCCAGCACATGGCCGCAGTCGCCGACGATGGCGAGATCGACCTTCACGTTCTTGTTGATCGAGGAGCGGTCGATGTCGATGTGGATTTTCTTCGATCCCGGCGAGAAAGCGTCGAGCCGTCCGGTGATGCGGTCGTCGAAACGCGCGCCGACCGCGATCATCAGATCGCAGTCGTGCATCGCGTTATTGGCCTCGAAAGTGCCGTGCATGCCGAGCATGCCGAGCCAATTGGCGCCCGAGGCCGGATAGGCGCCAAGGCCCATCAGCGTGGAGGTGACGGGAAAACCGGTGAGCGCGACAAGTTCGCGCAGCGTCGCGGCCGCCACCGGGCCGGAGTTGATCACCCCGCCGCCGGTGTAAAACACCGGGCGCTTGGCGGCGGCCATCATCGCCACCGCTTCGCGGATCAGGGTCATGTCGCCGTCGAGCTGCGGGTGGTAGGTCTTGTGATGCACATTATGCGGGGGCGAATAGAGGCCGCGCGCGAACTGCACGTCCTTGGGGATGTCGACGACCACCGGGCCGGGCCGTCCGCTCGAGGCGACGTAAAAAGCCTCGTGCAGCACGCGGCACAGATCGTTGATGCTTTTGACGAGATAATTATGCTTGGTGCAGTGGCGGGTGATGCCGACCGTATCGCATTCCTGAAAGGCGTCGGAGCCGATGAGATGCGTCGGCACCTGTCCGGTGATGCAGACCAGCGGAATGCTGTCCATCAGCGCGTCGGTGAGGCCGGTGACGGTATTGGTGGCGCCGGGGCCCGAGGTCACGAGCAGCGTCCCGACCTTGCCCGAGGAACGGGCGTAGCCCTCGGCGGCGTGGGCGGCGCCCTGCTCGTGCCGCACCAGAATATGGCGCACGCTCTCCTGCTGGAACAACGCGTCATAAATCGGGAGGACGGCGCCGCCGGGATAGCCAAAGAGAACGTCGACGCCATGATCCTTCAGGGCTTCGACCACCATTTCAGCGCCGGTCATCTCTTTCGACATCGTCTTGGCTTTCCGTTTTTATCGCTGTCGCGTGTTCTTTTAGGACTTGGCGTCGGTTGAGCAACAAAAAAACCCGGGCAACAAAAAAGGCCCACAAGGGGCCTTTGGTCAAGCGCCAGTCGCGGGAAACCGGGCTATGCCCGATCCGGCGCTGGCGCGAAAAATACGAGGAGGCGGTTGATCAATTGCTGCGCCCTGGGCTTTTTAGAGGGCCGAAGATTAGGCGACGGCGACGCGGAGGTCAACCTCGCGCGCCGCGAAACCCTGATCCGTCAAATGGCCGCCATAAGTTGAAGCGATCGCTCCTCGCGCTTGGCGCCCCTTTGCGGAGCCGCGCCTTTCGTGTAGAACCGCCCGCAATCAATAACGCGCCAGGCGCGAAGCTCCGCCGGGAAGGGATCTTTTAAAATGCAGCAGGTCATCATAGCGATCCACCTCATGGTGGTGATAGCTCTCGTGGCGCTGGTGCTCTACCAGAAATCGGAAGGCAGCGCGCTGGGCCTTGGCCAGAGCGGCTTGTTCAGCGGACGCGGCCAGGCCAATGCGCTCACGCGCGCGACCGGCATTCTCGGCACGATTTTCTTCGTGACCAGCATATTGCTGACGGTCCTGCCCGCCTGGGAGCGGCACGCCGCCGGCGGCGAGGACTGGACCACCGCTGTTGACAGCAAGAATATCCAAGTCAAGGAAATCAAGCCAGCGCCCGGCGCCGCGCCGGAAACGAAGGATAAGGCCGCTCCCGAGGAAAACGACAGCGTCTTCGAGCAATTGAAGCGGGCCCAGGAAAAGCGCCAAGCCGCCCCGCAAGCTCCCGCGGGGACCCCGGAAGCTCCTGCGGCGGCGACGCAAGCTCCCGAGGCCGGCAAGCCGAGTTTGCGTCCATCCGAAGAGCCCAGCGCCGCGCCGAAGTCCGAGGCCGAGCCGGCGACGCCTCAGACCACCGTCGAGCCTAAAGCCGAGCCTGCTCAGCCTTCGGCGGGGACGCCGCAAGCGCCGACCACCTGGGCGGCGCCCACCAAGTAGACTCGCCTGGCTCTCGCCTTCGCTCAAAAAAATTCCGAGCGAAGGCGAAATCGCAGCTATCCGAATCGGCTTTTAGGCGTTAGGCGTGGAGCCCCATGGCTCGCTATATCTTCATCACGGGTGGGGTGGTCTCTTCGCTTGGCAAGGGACTGGCCTCGGCGGCTCTGGGCGCGTTGCTTCAAGCGCGCGGCTACAGCGTGCGTTTGCGCAAGCTCGACCCATATCTCAATGTCGATCCGGGGACCATGAGCCCCTATCAGCACGGCGAGGTTTTCGTCACCGACGACGGCGCCGAGACCGATCTCGACCTCGGCCATTACGAGCGATTCACCGGATGTCCGGCGACCCGGCGAGACAATGTGACGACCGGGCGCGTTTATAGCGACATCATCGCGAAGGAGCGGCGCGGCGACTATCTCGGCGCCACGATCCAAGTGATCCCCCATGTCACGAACGCCATCAAGGAATTCGTGCTGGAAGGCGACGAGCACGTCGATTTCATGCTGATTGAGATCGGGGGCACCGTCGGCGACATCGAGGGGCTTCCATTTTTCGAGGCGATCCGCCAACTCGGCAACGACCTGCCGCGAAGTCACTGCGTTTACATTCACCTGACTCTGCTGCCTTACATTTCCAGCGCGGGCGAACTGAAGACCAAGCCGACGCAGCACTCGGTCAAGGAGTTGCGCTCTATCGGCATCCAGCCCGATATTCTCCTGTGCCGCTGTGACCGCGAGATTCCCCGCGACGAGCGTCGCAAGCTCGGCCTCTTCTGCAACGTGCGTGAAAGCGCGGTGATCGAAGCGCGCGACGCGGCCAATATTTATGACGTCCCGAGGCTTTATCACTCGGCCGGGCTGGACGCGCAGGTGCTCGCCGCCTTCGGCATCGAACCGGCGCCCAAACCCGACATGAGCCGCTGGAACGCGGTGGCCCAGCGCATCAATAATCCCGAAGGTGAAGTCACCATCGCCATCGTCGGTAAATATACCGGCATGAAGGACGCTTATAAGAGCCTTACCGAGGCGCTGGCGCACGGAGGACTTGCCAATCGCGTGAAGGTCAATCTTGACTGGATCGAATCCGAGATTTTCGAGAGCGGTGACCCGGCGGCCCATCTGGAGCATGTCAACGGCATTCTGGTGCCGGGCGGCTTTGGACAACGCGGCGCGGAAGGCAAGATGCTCGCCGCCCGTTTCGCTCGAGAGCGCAAGGTTCCTTACTTCGGCATTTGCTTCGGCATGCAGATGGCGGTGATCGAAGCGGCTCGCTCGCTCGCGGGCATAGAGGGCGCCAACTCAACGGAGTTTGGCCCCTGCGACGAGCCGGTGGTTGGGCTGATGACCGAATGGTTGCGCGGCAACGAGCTCGAACAACGCGGCCTGGGCGGCAATCTAGGGGGCACCATGCGTCTTGGCGCCTATCCCGCGCATCTGCGCGCGAATTCCCGGATCGCGAAAATTTATGGCGGCCAGGATATTTCCGAGCGCCATCGCCACCGCTACGAGGTCAACGACGCCTATCGCGAGCGCCTGGAGGCCAAGGGCGTCATCTTCGCCGGCGGCTCGCCCGACGGTCTGCTTCCCGAGACGATCGAAATCCTCGACCATCCCTGGTTCATCGGCGTGCAATATCACCCGGAGCTAAAAAGCCGTCCATTCGACCCGCATCCGCTGTTCGCCAGTTTTATCGAGGCGGCGAAAGCGCAAAGCCGACTGGTGTGAGCGGCCAGCTCGGCTCTTCGCTTTCTATGGTCACGGTTGTTGCTCGGAGGCGATCAGGCTTAATCTTCGCGATTTGCATTGCCCGGGAATTGACAATGGCGGCAAGCCGCGCAAAAACCGAGCGTAAACTTGGGGATCGCGCGATGCGCATGCCACTCCAGGGATAGGTTGAGCGGGATTGGGCTATCATTCGACGAGATGGGAGCTCAGTGTTCGCCCAGTGGGGTTTGCTAAGGACCCGCTGATCGAGCCGTACCGGTGGGAATTGCCCGCGATACTCGCGCTCACGGCGACGCTCATCGCCGCTGACATCGGAGATTGGCGCGCCGAAGACACTTTGAATATCGTGGCGCCCGTGTGGTTGTCGCTGGCGCTTGGCGCGAGCGTGCTGAAAATGGGCACGGCCGACAGCAGAGCGATCTGGACGCCGCTGTTCTGGTTCCGCGTGGCGACGCTGATTTATTTCGGCCTCGGCAACATGGCGCCGATGCTCATGAACTCGGCCAGCCTTGTCTATGCGCAAAGCTCATATTTCTTTCTGCCGGCGGATGTTGAGCGGGTCAATTTAATCGCCGCGGCGGGAGTCGCCTGCGTTTTATCGGGCAATCTCATATACGAGCAATTGTTCGTCCCCGCGCGAGCCTCCGGCATCGCGCGCCGCGCGCCGCGCGCTCCGGGCGAAGCGCTGCGCAAAGGAGTTCCCCTGCTTTTGATCGGCGCGGGGATAAATTATTTTATCTTGATGCCAAGTTCGTTGGGCTTGATCGATTTCGTGGTTCCCGGTTTCATAGCGAGTTTGGCGATGTGCGAAAATGTGGGCTTCGCGCTTTTGGCGATTTGGGCATTTTCCCGTTCCACGACTGCGGTGTTCGCCGTCGCGGGCTTGGTCGCCGTCGAAAGCATGGTCGGCGTACTCATGCTCAACAAGAGCTGGGCGCTCTTGCCGTGGTTATCCTTCGTGATCGGCGCGCTCAGCTACAACCTTACCATTGTGAGACTAGCTACCGCCGGCCTATTGATTTCTTTGGCCTTCAGCATTCTCCAGCCTCTGGTGGCCTACGGCAGAAACGAGGCGTATAACAATCCGGCGAATAGCAGCGCGGAGATGTCGCTTTCCCAGAACTTGGTATATTTACGCGCCTATTTCGACAATAAACAAGAAAGCGACCCGGAGGCGCCACAGGGGTCCCTGATGAGGGTGAGCTTTGTCAACGTCGCCGCCTTCGTTGTCGCTCAATATGATCACGGTCTGCCCGGAGACTCGCTCCGCGACACGCTCTACTCCTTTATTCCGCGCTTCCTATGGCCGGAGAAGCCGGTGGTGTTGCTGGGAGGCGAATTAGCGATGCTCGTCTCGGGCGAGGTCGGAAATCAAATCAGCCCCGGCTATTTCGCCGAGGCATATTGGAACTTTGGCTGGATCGGCTTGCCGTTGCTCTTGGTCCCGGTTGGCTTCTTTTTCAATGTGGCCACGCATTTCGCCGCTCGGGTGATCGAACGCGAAGACTGGCTATATCTCCCCGTCCTGTTCTTGAGCCTGAAAGTCGGGATGCAAATCGATTCATTTTACAATGGCTTCGTCGGCGCCGCGGCGCAAATTTTCGCTCTATACTTCGTGGTGAAGTTCGGCGGCCGGTTGTTGCGGAGCCTGGGCATTTTGCGGCCAGCCGAAGGCGGCGCCTGACCATGTGCGGCATCGCGGGCTACCACGGCGATTTGACACCGGAAATCTTGCGCGGAATGGCGGCGAATATAGCGCATAGAGGTCCCGACGGCGAAGGAATATGGGTCGACGTCGACGCGGGGATCGGACTTGCGCATCGCCGCTTGGCCATTATCGACATGAGTTCGGCCGCCGCGCAACCGATGTCGAGTTGTGGCGGGCGGTATCAAATTATTTTCAATGGCGAGATATACAACTTTCAAACCTTGGGAGAAGACCTTCGGCGTCGCGGATATTCTTTCAACGCCAACTCCGACACGGCGATTATTGCTCCGCTTTACGATTTGCTCGGCGCCGCGATGCTCGAGAAGCTCAGCGGCATTTTCGCTTTCGCGATTTGGGACCGCGAGAAACAGGAGTTGTTCGTCGCCCGAGACGGTTTTGGCGTCAAGCCGCTCTATTACGCCCGGCTGCCTGGCGGCGGCGTGGCCTTCGCCTCGGAGTTAAAAGCGTTGATCTCTATCCCTGGCGTCGGCGCCGGTCTGGATGTCAAGGCGCTCAGCGATTATCTCACTTACCTTTGGAGCCCCGGCGAACGTACATTGCTGCGTGACGTGCGCAAGCTTCCTCCTGGGCATTTTTTTAAAGCGGACCGCGCCGACTTTCTCATCACTCGTTGGCATGACCACAAGAACCCAGTTGCGACGACCACGCCCGCGAGCACGCGCGAAACCATTTCCCGACTCGGCGAACTCGTCGACGAAGTTGTCGGCGACCAGTGCCTCAGCGACGTGCCAATCGGCGCCTTCCTTTCCGGAGGCGTCGACTCCAGCGCCGTGGTGGCCTCGATGGTCGCGACGGGGCACGCGCCGCAGCAGACCTATTGCGTCGGTTTCGACGGCGAGGACATGGCTGGAGAGGGATTCGACGACGACCTCGCCCATGCTCGCGAGGTGGCGCGTCGGCTCGGCGTTCCCCTAACTCCCGTCATTGTCTCCCCTCCAACCGGCGAGGATCTCGAAGACCTCGCCTACATGCTCGACGAACCCGAGGCGGATCCGGCGGCGTTATATGTCGCCGAAATCGCAAGGGCCTCGCGCGCCGACGGAGTGAAGGTGCTGCTCGGAGGCGTGGGCGGCGACGACATTTTTTCGGGGTATCGACGCCATAAAGCGGCGGCTTTGCGCGCGCGAACGCCTCGGGGAACGGGAAAAATTCTTCATTCGCTGCTGGACGCCGCCGCCATGGTCGGCGCCGGCCCAGTGCGCCGGCGGCTGGCGAAACTCGGCTATATGCTCGACGGCGACGACGAAGCCTTTCTGGTCAAGGCTTTCGAATTCAACCCGCGTTCCGCCGCGATCGAATGCCTTCACTCTGATGTTCGGGCTAGGTTGGCGGAGGAGGGCGCGACGGATTGGCTCGAGGCCGCTTGCGAGCGTTCGAAAGGGCGCCCGCTGGTCGAGCGCATGCTCGATCTCGAGATGCGCGGCTTCCTGCCCGACCATAATTTAAATTACACCGACAAGGCCGGCATGGCGCACGGCGTCGAGGTGCGCGTCCCGTTGATCGACCAGCGGCTGGTGGATTTCGCCGGCGCCGTGTCCTGGCGGCTGAAAACAACCTTGACCGAGGAGAAGTGGATATTCAAGCAGGCCGTCGCCGGCCGCTTGCCTCGCTCCGTGTTGACCCGAAAGAAGACCGGCTTCGGCGCTCCCGTGCGATTGTGGGTCGTGGGGCGGTTGCGCGGCGTGGTGGAGGATGTCATCGGTTCGCGGAGCTTTAGCGAACGCGGGGTCTTCGATCCGGTCGCCGTGAGGCGCGTGCTTGACGATACGATCGAAGGGCGCCGCGACGGAGCCTATCTCATTCTCTCCATCGTCCTCGTGGAGCTTTGGCTGCGGCGTTTTATCGACCGGAGATCCCCTCCCAATCGGACGAATCCCGCGGTTCGGCTCGAAGGTTGCGCGAGCGGGCCCTCTTTCGCTGGCGGCGATTAGACGCCGACGACGATTCAGTCTCGGGAGCGGGCGAGAACCGTCCCGCCGCGCGTTGAAGAAAGTCCGGGCCCCGTCGGGACGGACGATAGAATGGAATTTTGCTTATGACGAATTCCAACGCGCGAGCGGTTGATGGACGAAAGCTTCTCGTGGCTTCGGAGTCTTTCTCGCTGGAGCGAGGCGGGGCGGCCCGAGTGGGAAGATTGCTGGCGCGACTCGCCGCCGACATCGGCCTCGACGCGGATTTGCTCGCGCTAAGCGATCAAGAGCCGATCGGGGACTTCAACCTCTCGTCGCGCACGGCGGCGGGCAGCCGAGCCGATTTCGCGTTCCGCTGCTGGACGAACGGGATCACGCGCTCCCATTTCATCTACAATCACGTCGGCATGGCGCGCGCTCATTGCCTCTTGCCGATGTTGCGTCGCCCGTATGCGGTGTGGATGCTCGGAATCGACGTCTGGAGCCCGCGAATGCTCGGCGATTATGGGCGGAGGATCGAGGAAGCCAGCCTGTTGTTGTCCATCAGCGACTTCACCCGCCGGCGCGCGGTCGAATTCCTGCCTTCCGCGCAAAGAGCCAAGGTTTGGTGGTTGGCGACGGA
>JBAWEN010000390.1:0-4085 GCA_049591215.1 Methylocystis sp.
TCGTGCAGCTTGACCAGCAAGTCGCGCTGCGCCTTCTGCTCCACGTAGCGCACGACCTGATCGCGAATTTGGTCGAGCGGCGGGAAAACCTTGGGCCGCTTTTCATCGAGTCTGATGATGTGCCAGCCGAATTGCGATTTCACCGGGTCGGAAAGCTGGCCCGGCTCCATCTTGCCGACGGCCTCGCCGAATTCGGGGACCATGCGATCCTTGGTGAACCAGCCAAGATCGCCGCCCTTCGCGCCCGGGTCCTTGGAGAGCTCCGCCGCCACCTTGGCGAAGTCCTCGCCGCCCTTGATGCGCTTTTCCGCAGCCTTCGCCTCCTCCTCGGTCGCCACGAGGATATGGTGGGCGTGGTATTCCGTATCGGGCTTCTGGGCCTTGGCGGCGGTGTCGTAGGTTTCCTTGATCGCGGCGTCCGTCACCGCGTCCTTGGCGACCTTGCCGAGCAAGGTCTCCATCAGCGCCTTGTCGCGCAGATAGCCGAGCCGCTTGGCGAACTCCGGCGTTTCCGAGAGCTTGTCCGCCTGCGCCTTTTGCACGACCAGTTGCTCGTCGACGAGAAGGTCGATGAGATAGGTCTCGCGCGCCTTGCCTTCGAGCTGGCGCGGAATGCCGGCGCCAATGTCCTCCAGCGCGAACTTCAGGTCGTCGTCGGTGATCTCGACGCCATTGACCTTGGCGAGAACCTTCGCCTGCGCCGGGACGCAAAACGCGCCCGCGAAAATGGCGCACAGGCCCAGGGTCAAACCAACGGCTTTGGGCGCGGCGCGATGGTCGTGGCGCGCATTCCTGAGGGCATATAACATAAGGTTCTCCGAATGAATTGGCCTTAGGCCGGCGCGTTCCGCCGCTACAGCCAAGAATGACGTGCGGGACGATTGGGGCACAACCATGCTTAAGCCCGCTCGCCCGACTACTGTCAATAACGCGTTCAAAAATAGAAATCGATTATTCGCCGACGATCGCCCTGAAAATAGCTCGCACGCCGGCCTGGGTTCGCGCCAGACGCGCTTCAACCTCTTGAATATCCTGGTCTTCCGTCGTCCGTGACAGCAAATCGCGTAGAGCGCGCGGCGCCTTGGCGGGGTCGAAATCATCGTCGACGGCGAGCCGCGAGATCTGCGTAACCGCTTGATAAAGCAGGGCCGCGTCGATCAATTCTCGCCCCGCGCCGGGGTCAAGCAGGCCTTCGTCGGCCAATCGCCGCAAGACCAGGGCGGTCGAGGTCGAGTGGTCCAGCGGATGGTCGGCGCCATGGATGAGCAGCAGATATTGCGTAATGAATTCAATATCTACTTGCCCTCCGGCGACATGTTTGATATTCCAGACGCCGGTCGCCTTCTTCTCCTTTTCCAGCAGCCGGCGCATCGCCGCCACGTCTTCCCGCACGCGCATTTTCGCGCATGGGCGCGCAAAAACAGCCCGGATGGACGCATCCACGCGCATGGCGAAGCTTTTCGGCCCGGCCACCACCCGGGCGCGAGTCAGCGCCATATGTTCCCACGTCCAGGCCTCGTTGAGTTGA
Source organism: Methylocystis sp. (assembly GCA_049591215.1). Taxonomy (GTDB): domain Bacteria; phylum Pseudomonadota; class Alphaproteobacteria; order Rhizobiales; family Beijerinckiaceae; genus Methylocystis. The sequence continues at coordinate 1,529 of JBAWEN010000390.1, forward strand.
TAATCGTCAAACGCTTCGAGCCGCACCGCGATCGGCCCCTTGTTGCCCGACGGGCGCAGACGAAAATCGACCTCATAGAGCAACCCCTCGGCGGTCGGCGCCGAGAGCGCCGCGATCAGCCGCTGAGTCAATCGCGCATAATATTGAGACGCCGGCAGCGCCCGCTCGCCGCCGATGGATTCGCTATTCGGATCGGCGCCATAGAGCAGCATCAAATCGAGATCGGAGGCGGCGGTCATTTCGCGCCCGCCGAGTTTTCCCAAGGCGACCACCGCCGCCGCGCCGCCGGGCACTCGACCATGCGCCTTGGCGAACTCCGCTTCGACCCGCTCCATGAGGCCCGCGATCACCACCTCCGCCAGCAGCGCATAGGCGCGTCCCGCCTCTTGCGCCGACAGCGCGCCGGTGAGCAGGCGCACGCCGATCAGGAATTTCTGCTCCTGACCAAAAATTCGCGCGCGGTCGAGTTCGTCTTCATAGGAGCGCGCTTCGCCAAATTGCGCCGCGAGCCGCGCCGATAAATCCGCGGCGCCGGGCGTGTCCTGATAGAAGGCGGGCTCCAGCAGCGCGCCGAGCACGCGCGGGCGCCGGGCGAGCGTGAAGGCGAGCTTTGGCGCCGCGCCCATGATTTTGGCGATGAGTTCGAGCAGGCGCGGCTGCGCGACCAGCAGCGAGAACAATTGCACGCCGGTTGGCAAATGGCTGATGAATTTATCGAAAGCCAGAAAGGCCTGATCGGCGTCGCCGGTCGCGGCGAGGGCTTCGAGCAGCACCGGCGTCAGCTCGGTCAATCGCTCGCGCGCCGCGGCCGAGCGCATCGCGGGAAAACGCCCGAAATGCCAGCCGCGCACGGCCTCGGTGACGGTTTTGGGATGGGCGAAGCCCAGTCGCTCCAGCGTGTCCAGCGTCTCGGGATCATCCTCGTCGCCGGTGAAAACCAGATTGCCGGTGTTCGAGGAAAGACGCGGCGCGCTTTCGAACAATCTGTCGTAATGGCGTTGCACCGCCTCGAGCCGTTGCCGCAAGGCGCTCGCGAAGTCGTCGTAGCCGCCAAAGCCCATCATATGAGCGATGACGGCGACGCCCTCCGGGCTTTGCGGCAGCGAATGCCTTTGCTCGTCGGCCACCATCTGGACGCGGTGCTCGACATCGCGCAAGAACAGATAAGCGTCGGTCAACTCGTCGCGCGCCAAAACTTCGATCCAGCCGCTCGCCGCCAATTGCTCCAGCATGTCGAGCGTCGCGCGCCCGCGCAGGCTGATGTCGCGGCCGCCGACGATGAGCTGTTGCGTCTGGACAAAAAACTCGATTTCACGAATGCCGCCGCGCCCTAATTTCACGTCATGGCCGAGAATGGCGATTTCGCCGTGGCCCTTATGCGCGTGAATCTGCCGCTTGATCGAATGAACATCGGCGATGGCGGCGAAATCGAAATATTTGCGCCAGACGAAAGGCGCCAGCTCCTTGATAAAAATCTCGCCGGCCTCGATATCGCCGGCGACGGGCCGCGCCTTGATGAAGGCGGCGCGCTCCCAGTTCTGGCCCATGCTTTCGTAATAGGAATAGGCCGCCTCCAGCGGAATGGCGATCGGCGTCGCGCCAGGGTCGGGGCGCAGCCGCAAATCGGTGCGAAACACATAGCCATCGGCGGTGTGCTCGCTCATGATTTTGACGACCCGCCGCGTGAGCCGCGAGAAGAGATCGACGTCTTCGTCCGGCCGCGCCACGCGCGCGCGCTGGCGGTCGAACAACACCACGAGATCGATGTCTGAAGAATAATTCAGCTCATAGGCGCCCTGCTTGCCCATGCCTAAAAAAATCCAGCCCGAGCCGCGCTCGGGCGCGCGTTGATCGAATAGTTCCAGCTTTCCGGCGATGCTCGCCTCGCGCAGCGTGAAGGCGACGGCGGCGCGCAGCGTCGCGTCGGCGATTTGCGTGAGCGCCCGCGCGGCGGTCATCGTGTCCCAGGCTTTCGTCAGATCGGCGAGCGCAGTGACCAGCGCCGCCTCCTGCTTGACGAGACGCAGAAACCGCATCAGCGCGGCTTCGTCGGAAGTCTCGAAGGCGGAAACTTCGTCGATCAGCCGTGCGACCACGGCCTCCGGCGCTGTGAGCAGCAAACGCGCCAAGCGCGCCGAATCGCGCGCCGCGAGATTGGCGAGATGGGACGAGCAGCCGAACACGCCCAGCAGTAGTTTTTGCGCGGGCGGGCGCTCGGCGAGAACCGCCGCCAGCGCGCCATCCGCGTCCCGCTCCAGCACGCGCTCCAGGTGTCCTTGCCCGGCCGCCGCGTCGGCCGGCTCGATAAAAATTTTCGCGCGGGACAGCAGACTGGTTGCAGGCAAAGGCGGTCTCCCCGATCCCGGCGTCGTCGCGCGCCGGATTAACCCGGTAGAGGAGCCGACGCGGCGCGGGAGGTCAAGGAGGGGAGCGCGCCGTGTCGACGGGGCTGAACGAAAAGGATGAGCCGAGCGAGCGTTCGGCCGCTAAAAAATGTGTGCCATTTATGTGACAACCGACTAATATTTCAGCTTTCCGCCAAGCAATTATTGATTGC
>JBAWEN010000391.1:0-3978 GCA_049591215.1 Methylocystis sp.
GTGCACCGACAACATGGACTGTAAGGGGACCTACGATGGCGAGAGCAACAACGAAGCGTAAGCCGGCCAAAAAGGCGGCGGTTAAGAAGGGTGCGCGTAAGACCGCGACGAAGAAGTCCGCGACCAAGAAGGCCGCCGCGAAGAAGACGACGCGCAAGGTCGCTCGCAAGACCGCGACGAAGAAAGTCGCTCGCAAGACCACTGCTCGGAAGACGGTCGTCAAGAAGCGCGCGACGAAAAAGACCGCTGTGAAAAAAACGGCGCGCAAGACCGCCGTCAAGAAGACCGCGCGCAAGACCGCCGTCAAGAAGACCGCCGTCAAGAAGCGCGCGACGACGCCGCGCAAGCCGAAAGTCACTCCGCCGGCGGCTCCGACCACGACTTCGGAGTCTAATTAGATCGCGCGCGTCTACCTCCCAACGGAACGCTCGCGCCATGCGGCAAGGCAGCGGGATACATCGTCACCCGAGAGCGCTTTCGCGTGTCTCGGGTGTTTTTTATTGATTTGAGCTGGGTTTTTGACGGGTTAGACATTCTTCCGCGAAGGCGCGCCACAACGGCAGCGGCCCGCGCGTCTCCAACTTGAGTTTGGTCCATTGGTCCGCGCAGGCGTGCATTTGCTCGCGCGAGGCGGCCGGCAATCTTGGCGGCGGCGCGGAAGTGTCGGGTGGCGGCGGCGTCGGCAAGGGGGCTTTCGGCGCCGCGTCCGGAACGCGCGCGGCGTCGTTTTTTGGCTCGCGCGGCGCGGCATGGGAAGGCGCGGCATGTGGTTGCGGCTTTCGTTCCGCGGGCGCTGGCGCGTTTTCCTTCTTCTTCACTTCGTCGCGGCGTTTTCCGGGGGCGGTTTTCCCGGCCGTCGGCTTCGCGTACGTATTCTCGGCGGTCGTCGTCGTCTCGGCGTCGGCTATTGGGCAGTGAACGCCGGCGCCGAGCGCCAGGATCAAAAACGCGCGAGGGAGCCCACGTGATCGTGGCGGATGGCTCGCCATCGACTGATGTTTGGCGAGGAACGGATCGCGAAGCACTGCCACTCCCTAATGCGCTCGAGCAATTCGCGGCGAAGCGACAACAGCTTGTCTATCGCGCCAAGGCCGCCACAAAACAAGCCCGCCGCAAAACAAGTTGGCGGCGACGCGCGATCAGCGCTTCGGGCGCCTTTGTCCGGTCATCGCCCCATGATAGAGCCTTTGCTTATTGCACGCGCGGCGTGAGAGGAAGCTTATGCACGAGAGACAAGCGAACGAGCCCGTCGATGGGCGCCTTAGTCTTATCCAGCGTCCGCGCCGCAACCGGCGCAGCGAATGGGCGCGCCGTCTCGTGCGCGAGCATAGGCTCGACGCGAGCGATCTGATCTGGCCGTTGTTTGTCATCGAAGGCTCCGGTCTGCGGGAGCCGATCCCGTCGATGCCCGGCGTTTTCCGCTATTCGGTGGACCTCGCGAAGGAAGCGATCGCGCATGCGGCGTCGCTTGGAATTCCCGCGGTCGCGCTCTTCCCCAATATCGATCCGAGTTTGCGCGACGCGGTTGGCGGCAACGCGCAAAGCTCCGACAATCTCGTGTGCCGCGCCTGCCGCGAGATCAAGGCCGCGGTTCCCGAAGTCGGCCTCATCACGGACGTGGCGCTCGATCCATACACCAGTCACGGTCACGACGGGCTTTTGGAGGGCGACGAGATCGTCAACGACGCCACCGTGGCGGCGCTGGTTGGCCAGGCGCTCAACCAGGCGCGCGCCGGCGCGGATGTGATCGCCCCCTCCGACATGATGGACGGGCGGGTCGGCGCGATTCGCGCGGCGCTCGACGCGGCGGGATTCGAGCATATTCAGATCATGAGCTACGCGGCGAAATACGCTTCGGCGTTTTATGGCCCGTTTCGCGACGCGATCGGCACGGCCAAGACATTGCGCGGCGACAAGCGCAGCTATCAGATGGACCCCGCCAATTCCAACGAGGCGCTGCGCGAGGTGGCGCTCGATCTCGAACAGGGCGCGGACATGGTGATGGTGAAGCCGGGCATGCCATATCTCGACATCGTCGCCCGCGTCGCGCGAACCTTCGGCGCGCCGACCTTCGCGTATCAAGTGTCCGGCGAATATGCGATGCTGACCGCCGCCGCGCAAAACGGCTGGCTGGACGGCGACCGCGCGATGATGGAAAGCCTGCTCGCGTTCAAGCGCGCGGGGGCCTCGGGTGTGCTGACTTATTTCGCGGTCAGGGCCGCGGAGCTTTTGCGGGCGGGGGCGTGAGACACGCGCCGCGGCTACGGGCTAGACAAAGCTGCGCGCACGTGGTTTGGCTTAAACTGATCCGAAGCCGCCCTTAGCGGGCGCGGCGCGGTTTGGCTTACCCCTGAAGACATCTTTGCGCATGAATCGTCTCGCCGTCCCCGTTGTCGTCCTTTTGTTCTGCGCTTGCGGCATGAAATCGGCTCGCGCGGATTTTCGGCTGTGCAACAATACGAGTGGCCGCGTCAGCGTGGCGATTTCCTATACCGATGGCCGCGAGTGGCTGTCCGAAGGTTGGTGGAATTTGCGTCCCTCCGCCTGCGAAGTGCTTTTGCGAGGCCCGCTGGCGGCGCAATACTATTATGTCTACGCGATGGATGAGCGCGGAGGCGAATGGAAGGGGAAGTCCTTCATGTGCACGCGGGACCGGGAGTTCAGGATCGATGGGCGCGCGGATTGTTTCGCGCGCGGCTATGATCGCACGGGCTTCTTCGAGATCGACACAGGCCGCGACGCGCGCAATTGGACCGTGCAACTTACCGACCCGGTCGCGCCAATCGCGCCGGCGGCGCAATAGACGGGAACGCGAGCGGCGCCCGCGAAAAGGAATAAGGAAAGAAATGAGAAGGCTGCGGCGCGTCAAGATCATCGCGACACTCGGACCGGCCAGCGTCGACAAGGCGGTCGTCACCGGCCTCGCCGTCGCTGGAGCGGACGTGTTTCGCATCAATATGAGCCATACCGACCACGCGGGACTTGGCAATTACGTGCGGATGATCCGCGAGATCGAACAGGAGTTGGGCCGGGCCATCGGCGTGCTGGTCGACCTCCAGGGTCCGAAACTGCGCATCGGCGCCTTCGCCGAGGGCTCGGTGCATTTGCGCAAGGGCGACAGCTTCGTCTTCGATTCCGATCCAAACCCCGGCGACGCGACCCGCGTGCGCCTGCCGCACCCGGAAATTCTGGCGGCCCTCAAAGTCGATGACACGATTTTGATCGACGACGGCAAGGTTCGGTTGCACGTGGTCGAGGCGACTCCGGAGAGTTCCCGGGCCGTGGTCGATGTCGCGGGGCGCCTGTCCAACCGCAAGGGCGTGAGCCTGCCGGACACCGACATCCCTATCACGTCGATGACCAGCAAGGATCGCGCCGATCTCGAGGCCGCATTGGTCGAGGGCGTCGACTGGGTGGCGATTTCGTTCGTGCAGCGGCCGGAAGACGTCGTCGAGGTGAAGAAGCTGACGCAGGGCCGCGCGCTGGTGATGGCCAAGATCGAGAAGCCGCAGGCGATCACCCGGCTCGAGGAAGTGATCGAGGTGTCCGACGCGCTCATGGTGGCGCGGGGCGACCTTGGCGTCGAAGTGCCGCTGGAGAAGGTGCCCGGCCTGCAAAAGCGCATCAACCGCTCGGCGCGCCGGCTCGGCAAGCCGGTCGTGGTCGCGACGCAAATGTTGGAGTCGATGATTCTTTCGCCGCTGCCGACGCGCGCCGAGGTGTCCGACGTGGCGACCGCGGTGTTCGAAGGCGCTGACGCCGTCATGCTTTCCGCCGAGAGCGCCGCCGGGCAATATCCGCGGGAAGCCGTGGCGACGATGAGCCGCATCGCCGAGGAAGTGGAGACCGATACGGTCTATCGCACCATCATCAACGCGCAGCGCGCCGACGCGCCCAATCCGACGCCAGCCGACGCCATCGCCGCCGCCGCCCGCGATGTGGCGCAAACTCTTGGCGCCAAGGCGATTTGCGCCTGGA
>JBAWEN010000392.1:0-8781 GCA_049591215.1 Methylocystis sp.
TTCTCGAACTGCGTGGCGAGTTCATGTGCGCGCCGCAGCGGCATGGCCGCGTCGAGTTCGAGGTCGAGGCAGATCGACAGCCGTTCCTCGATCTGCTGCGCGATGATGTGATGCACCGGCAAATGCCGCCGCGCCGCCACCAGCAAAATGCGTTCGATCACGGTTTCGTCGTCGATCGCGCGCGGTTCCGTCGTCACGGTGACCCGCGCCCGCGGGGAGTGCGCCGCCACGGCGGCGACAACCGCTTCCTTGATGCGCGCCGCCTGCTCCACCCGCAGCGATCTCGACACCGCGATCGAAGCCTCGCCGATCACGTTATGGCCGACCGTGCGCAACCGCAACGACTCCAGCGCGATCACCCCGGGAACCTCGCGGATAACCTTCTCGAATTGTGGAACAAGCTCCCTTGGCGCGGCGTCCAGCAGCGTCTCGATGGTCCGCCGTCCAAGGCGAAACCCCGCGATGGCGATAAACAGCGCGACGCCGAACGCCGCCAGGGCGTCGCCATGCACGAAGCCAACTCGCGTCGCCGCGAGGCCGGCCGCCACGAGAGCGGACGCGATGAGATCACTGGCGAAATGCAGCGCGTCCGCGGCCAGCGCGTCGCTGCCCTCCGCTTCGGCGATGCGGGACAATTGGCGCGAGCGGACGAGATCGACCAGGATCGATACGCCGAGCACGGCGAACACCGGCCAGCCCGCGTCGACGGGCGCGGGTTCGCCGAGGCGGCGCGCGGCCTCCTCCACGACGAACAAAGCGAGGCCGAACAGCAGGCCGGTCTCCATCAGGGCGGCCAGGGCTTCGATCTTGCCATGGCCATAATGATGTTCGGCGTCCGCCGGCTTATCGGCTTCGCGCACCGCGAAATAGGTGAGGATCGTCGCTCCGGTGTCGACGGCGGCGTGGCACGCCTCGGACAAGAGGGACAGTGAACCGGACCACAAGCCAGCCGCCAGCTTGGCGCAGGTCAGCAGCGCGCTGGTGGCGATCGAGGCCTTCGCGGCCGTCAATTTGCGCGAAGGATCGGCCTCGGCGACATTTCCGGCCTTGCTCATGGGGTTTTCGCGCGCATTTTATGAAGACCGGGCTTGGCGTTGCCGGGAAGCAACTACCAAACCGTCCGCCCATGCGCAAATCGTGAACGTCGCCGGGAAGACGCTAGGGCGTGCCTTTCGCCGATCGGGGCGGTAAAAGCTTGGCGCGGTAAAAGTAGCCGACCAAACCAATGGGAGCGTTCGACATGCGCTATCTTCACACGATGATCCGCGTCGCCGATTTGGCGCGTTCGCTCGATTTCTTTCGGAGCGGTCTGGGACTGATCGAGATCCGTCGCGCCGACAGCGAAAAGGGCCGCTACACGCTGGTCTATCTCGCGGCGCCGGGGGACGCGGAGGCGGCCAGACGGGACGACGCGCCATTGATCGAGCTGACCTATAATTGGGATGCCGAAGTCTATACGGGCGGCCGCAATTTCGGGCATCTCGCCTTCGCCGTGGACGATATCTACGCGAGTTGCGCGCGGCTCCGCGCCGCCGGAGTGACCATCAACCGCCCGCCGCGCGACGGGCACATGGCCTTTATCCGCACACCGGACAATATTTCGATCGAATTGTTGCAGCGGGGCGCTCCGCTGGAGCCCGCGGAACCCTGGGCGTCGATGGGGAACAACGGCGTCTGGTAGGCCCTTTCGCGGAGCGAATTTGCGCGGCGCGGCATATAAAAATGTTTTTCGGGCGGAACCCCGAGCGACGCCGTGCGTTTTCAACGTATCCTCGTTTCGAGGGGTAGGTGGTGCGGTCTCGCTGCTCCTCCAAAGTTTTAGCTCGCCTCTTTTCATCTCCGCCTCGTTCTCGTGAATGGTGAAAGACTGTTTTCAGCGCGATACGGCTTGGGCGAGGTCAAGAACTCGCCCAAGCCGGAGATAAATCGGCGGAAGCGCGGCGCCGCGACAAAACGCAAGAAGAAAAAAAAGCGCAAAAGCGGCTCATTGCATGGAATTTGCTGCCGGGGCGCGGACCGCCGCGGCCAAGATCGCGCAAGCGCGGCACAAGAAATGAATGCTGACGGAACGAGAAGGAGGACGTCATGGTGATCGCGGACATGATCCATTCCTGTTCAAACGCTGATGTCGCCGAAGCCGCCGTGTGTTGCATTGGCGGCGAATTCGCCGAGCGCGTGCATAGCGCGGCGCGTAAGAACGGGGTGAACGCGGGTCGGTTCGTTTCGATCGTCATGCGGGATTTCGCCCGTCGCGCCAGCGGGGAGACGCTCGCCGGACTGAACCGGAAAATCGCCCGCGCCGATCAACCCTTGCTTCGCGGACTTGTTCACGTTCTCGAACCGGCGTTGGAGGAAAACGCCTCGTTCTTCGACGACGAGGCCTCGGCTTTCGGGCGCGGCGCGCTGTGCGGCGCCGCGCACCTCGAGAGTTTGGCGCGGCTCCATTAGGCGTCACGAAACTCGCGCGCGTTTCATGGTTTTCGGCCTCTCCTTCGGACTTGAGGGAGAGGCTTTTGTTTGCGCCGCTCCACGTTGATTGTGTTGGAGGCTTATCTTGGGGCGCGCCGCGCTCCCACCCGGCCGCGCTTCATTTTTGCTTGAAAATGTGAGAGGATTCAACGCTCCACGACAACCAACAAGAAACGCGAAGCGGCGCCATGGAAAATATGTTCGATCAAGCTCAAATCGTCCATCTTGTTTCGACCTACGGCTATTGGGTGATCTTTTTTGTCGTGTCGCTGGAGAGCGCGGGCATACCATTGCCGGGCGAGACGGTGCTGGTCGGCGCCGCCATCTACGCCGGACAAACCGGCGGCTTGGCGATCGAACGTATCATTGTGGCCGCCGCCGCCGGCGCGATTGTCGGGGACAACATCGGTTATTGGGTCGGCCGCAAGTTTGGAACGGGTCTGTTGGAGCGGTACGGCCATTATATTGGCGCGACCCCACAAAAACTGCGGCTTGGGCAATATTTGTTCATGCGCTGGGGCGGGTGGATCGTCTTCGTCGGGCGCTTCATCGCGCTGCTGCGCATGCTCGCCGCCGTTCTCGCGGGCGCGAATCGACTGGAGCCGGGGCGTTTTTTCCTATTCAACGCCACGGGCGGCTTGCTCTGGGCGCATGTCTTCGGGCTTGGCGGCTATTATCTCACTTCGGCCTTCAAGCGCATCGAAGGGCCGTTCGCCTTCGCCGCCTTTGTCGTCGTGGCGCTTGGACTCGTGCATTTTTCGCGCTATCTCAAGGCCAATGAAAAGCGCTTGCTCGCCGAGGCCGACGCCGCCATCGCCGTCAAATCGGCCAAGGGCGCGTACTAGCGCTTTCCGCTACGAGCAAGCCGCGCCTCGGTGGCATTGAGCCGGCCGCACGTGAGCCGATCGTGCTCGTTCATGGCTTTCGGAATGGCATTGCGCCGATCAACAGAAAGTCCAAGCGCGGCCTGGAACTTCTTCGCCGTTGCCTTCGTTCAGATTCGGCAACCCTTACCCTGAAACTAATTTCGTGTTAGGCACGATCTTCCTCCCTTGACAGTGCGCACAGGGTGACGCTTGCACGCGGGAGAGGGCGTGAAAAGGTTTACGAGGATAGCCGCCAGGGCGGCACTACCAATCAAAGCCTTCAGGGGGTTCCATGCTGTCGGACCGTTTTTGCCAAATGCCTTTTTCTTTTGCCGAGATCCATCAGGGCGGCAATGTGTTCTTTTGCTGCCCAACCTGGAGCGGCTTCCGGTCAATCGGAAATGTTTTCCGGGATAGCTCCGCAGATCTTTGGAATAGCCTTGAGGCTCAAGAAATTCGCACCGGCATCTTGGATGGCAGCTTCCGTGGCTGCGATTGCGCGGTGTGCCCGGAAATTGTTTCCGGCAACCTTCCGCCGCGCACCAAAGAGCACGACGCCTATGGTCCAACGCTCTCAAAAGGACCGGAAAAGGTTAAGCTATGCCACGATGATACTTGCAATTTGTCCTGCCCATCGTGCCGGACGCATATGATTGTGGCTAATCGCGAGCGGCAAGCCGAGCTTGATCGCATGCTCAATGAATTTATCGTGCCGTTTCTGGCGGACACGAGCACCCTGTGGCTCAGTGGCGACGGCGATCCTTTTGCCAGCAAGCATTATCGGGATATCTTGCGCGCCACCGCGCGGAGCAATCCGGGCATGCGCATCAACCTTCACACAAATGCCGTGCTTTGCGACGAGCGCGCATGGGATGATTGCTCTCTCCATGGAAGAGTTGACGAAGTCGATGTGTCCATCGACGCGGCGCGTCCCGAGACCTATGCTATTGTCAGGCGCGGGGGAAATTTTGAGCGCCTGCTGAAAAATCTCGAATTTTTAGGCCGTCTTCGGCAGGACGGCCTTATCAAGAGATTTGAGATTGCCTTCGTTGTGCAGGAGCGCAATTTTCGCGAGATGCCTGAATTTGTGAAGCTTGGCCAGCGCCTTCACGTGGACTGCGTTGGCTTTTCCGTTATCCAGCATTGGAGCCGGGCCATGGACGATGAAGAGTTCGCCATGGCACAGGTTTCGCGGCCGGACCATCCCCAATATCGCGAGTTTCTTTCTGTCCTCGATGACCCAATTTTATCGGAACCAATCGTATATTTGGGCAATGTCAGTCCAGCTTCTCGAGCTTCATGAATAGCGCGTTTCGTGGCGATCCTGTTGCTCCGGAAACGGTGGTCCGAAAAGGCGACATTGACGCGCTCGTAGCCCTCATTACAAGCTGCGCAGCGTAATTATGCAACAGCCTTATTCTTGTATCGGCCGCCGGCAATCCTGTTCGAAGCGTGGACCGCGGCGGGCGTCGGCCAGCGCGCGGGCCAGATCGCGCGCGAGCGCGGCCTTTTGCTCGGGGCCGAGAAAAGCGCCGACTTCGACGCTTTGACCGCGCGAAACCAGCGCCACCCGCTCCGTGCCGAATTCCTCGTCGATATCCTGCTCGAGCCGCACCCAGGCCGGGTTGAAGCGCCAGACCTCGCGCTGACCGCGCGCGGTGACCTTCGCGAGAACGAGTTCGAGCGCCGTCACCTCCACCGTCTCATAGGCGTCGGCGGATCGGAAATTGACCTTGAAGGCAATATAAAGCGCCAGGACGTCGAGCCCCATGAAGCCGACCACCGGCCACGCGCCCATGATGAAGAAGGGCGCGGACAGAACGAGATTGAGGCAGCAAAATCCTATAATGAAGTGCTTGACGGCGCGCGGCGTCATCGAGCGATATGGCGTCAGTCGCGTCGTGTAAATGCGGTCGGCCGCCGGATCGCCCCGATTATCCATGCTCTTTTCCGCAGCTTCCACGCCTAGGAATATAACGCGCCGATGTTCAAGGAACAGTCAAAGAGCGATCCAAAACCGCGGCGGGGCGGGGCGAAAGCCGCCGAGGCCGCCCGCGTCGCGGCGATTTTCGAGCGCTTCGAGGCGGCCGAGCCGCATCCGAAGGGCGAACTTATCCACACCAATCTCTATACTTTGCTGGTCGCCGTCGTGCTGTCCGCGCAGGCCACCGACGTCGGCGTGAACAAGGCGACGGCGGCGCTGTTCGCCGTCGCCGACACGCCCGCCAAAATGGTGGCGCTCGGCGAAGAGCGGCTGCGCGATTACATCAAGACCATCGGGCTGTTTCGCGCCAAGGCGAAGAATGTTATCGCGTTGTCGAAATTGCTGATCGAACGCCATGGCGGCACGCCCCCGCGCGACCGGGCGGCGCTGGAGGCGCTTCCGGGGGTGGGGCGCAAGACCGCCAATGTCGTGCTCAATATCGGCTTCGGCGAGCCGGTCATCGCCGTCGACACGCATATTTTCCGCGTCTCGAACCGCCTGCCGCTGGCCGTCGGCAAGAGCGTCGAGGCGGTCGAGGCCGGGTTGGAGAAGCTCGTGCCCGACCGCTTTAAGCTCCACGCCCATCACTGGCTGATCCTGCACGGCCGCTACGTCTGCAAGGCGCGCAAGCCCTTGTGCGAGAAATGCTTGATCGCGGATTTGTGCCGCTACGCGGGGAAGACGGCATAGCTCGCATGATCGAGGCGGAAGCTCTGCCGCAAGGTCGAAGCGCGAATCCTCCGCTTGTTTGGCGTCCGCGTCCGGCCTATAAGCGCCGGCCCGGCCATCGTCGCCCCGGGGAGAGGCGCGCGATAATGCGATTTACGCGCGCGCCCGAGGCGCAATGACCGATTTTGCCGCATTTTCCGTGGATCATGGGTGTCCATTTTCGCCGGAGATGCTTTAGTAAAGGCCCCATGCCCACGCTCATCCACCATCCGCTCTGCCCGCATTCACGGTTCATCCGGCTGATTCTCGCCGAATATGGGATCGAGACGCGGTTGCTCGAGGAGCGCGTCATCGACCGCAATCCCGACTTCTTGCATTTCAACCCGGCTGGCCGCACGCCCGTCTTCGTCGACGATGATGGCTCGGTGGTTCCGGGAGCCTCGGTCATCGCCGAATATCTCGACGAGACCCGCGGGGGCGCGGCAGGCGCGGCGCGGCTGCTGCCGACGGAGCCGATGGCGCGCATCGAGACCCGGCGGCTGGTCGAGTGGTTCAATTGCAAGTTCTACGACGAAGTCACCAATTGGCTGGTCACCGAGAAGGTCTATAAACGCTTCGCCTTGGCCGGAAACGGCGGCGGCGCCCCGGACATGGACCTTTTGCGAGTCGCGAGGGCGAATATCCGTCCGCATATGCGCTACATCGGCTACCTGACCGGCGTCCGCAAATGGCTCGCTGGCGACAGTTTGACCTACGCCGATTTCGCCGCCGCGGCGCATATTTCCTGCGCCGATTATCTCGGCGACGCGCCCTGGGACGAAGACGAGTCCGCCAAGCACTGGTACCAACGCATCAAGTCGCGTCCCGCGTTCCGCCCGTTGATCGCCGACCGCGCGCCCGGCATGATTCCCGGGCGCTATTACGCCGAGCTCGACTTCTGAGCCTTGAGGACGATATCCGCCGACGGGCGGAGGAACTCGGCTTCGACGCCTGCCGCTTCACGCATCCCGGTTCCACGCCGCTCGCGGGCGAGCGGCTGCGGTCTTGGCTCTCGGAGGGCGCCGAGGGCGACATGGCCTGGATGGCCGAGACATCCGCGCGCCGCGCCAGCCCGCGCGCGCTGTGGCCGCAAGTCAAAACCGTCGTCATGCTCGGGGCGAATTACGGCCCCGCCGAGAATCCACTGGCGGCGCTCAAGGCGCGCGAGCGAGGTGCGATCTCCGTCTATGCGCGGGGCCGCGACTATCATGACGTTCTCAAGGGGCGGCTCAAGCAACTCGCCGGCTTCATCGCCGCCCGCGCCTCTCCAAATCCCTGCGAGGTCAAGGTTTTCGTCGACACGGCGCCGGTGATGGAGAAGCCGCTCGCCGAGGCAGCCGGGCTTGGTTGGCAGGGCAAGCACACCAATCTCGTCTCGCGCGAATTCGGCTCCTGGCTGTTTCTGGGGGCGATTTTCACCGATCTTGAGCTTGCCCCGGACGCGCCGGAGCAAGACCATTGCGGCTCGTGCCGGGCCTGTCTCGACGTCTGCCCGACCGAAGCCTTTCCGGCGCCCTACCAGCTCGACGCGCGGCGGTGCATCGCCTATCTCACCATCGAGCACAAGGGTCCGATTCCCCGCGAATTCCGCGCGAAGATCGGCAATCGCATCTATGGCTGCGACGACTGCCTCGCGGTCTGTCCATGGAATAAATTCGCCCAAGCGACGCGCGAGGCGAAGCTTTCGGCTCGCGCGGACCTCGCCAATCCCCGCTTGAGCGAACTTGTCCGGCTGAGCGACGCGGACTTCCGCGCGCTGTTTTCGGGCAGTCCGATCAAGCGCCTGGGGCATCAGCGCTTTTTGCGCAACGTATTGATCGCCATCGGCAACAGCGCCGATCCCGGTCTGGCTCCGCTGGCGCTCGAACAGCTCTCCTCGCCGTCGGCCCTGGTCCGAGGCGCCGCTGTCTGGGCGCTGGCGCGCCTGACGCCACAAGGCGACTTCGGCGCCCTTGCGCGAAGCCGTTTGGCCGACGAGAGCGAACCGGGTGTTCTCGCGGAATTGGCAAAAGAGACACAGTCCGCCAAAAAGTGAAACCGCCGGGCAGATGAATATTGCATTGCGCAATCAAAGAAAGGCAAAAGTGACGCAGAAGGTGCGTCATGCGCGAGAGGAAGCTTGGTCTGCTTCGATCCGACGATCGAAGCCTGCGGTTCGAAAGGGCGTCCCTTTATCGGGGCGACGCTCTCGCGGCCTATGACGGCTGGCTCGCGCCGACCGTAATCGTGTCCGACGGACCCTATGGCCTCGGCAAATTCCCCGGCGAGCCCACATCGCCCGACGCGCTGGCGGAATGGTATGCGCCACACGCCGCCGCCTGGGCCAGATTTTCCAAGCCCAACACGACTTTGTGGTTTTGGAGCAGCGAAATCGGCTGGGCCAAGGCGCATCCGGCGCTTGAACTCAATGGCTGGCGCTATGAGGAGACCGCGATCTGGGACAAGGGCATCGCCCATGTCGCCGGCAATGTGAATTCGCGCACGATCCGGGGCTTGCCTGTCGTCACCGAGATCGCCGTGCGCTACACCCGCAAGGCGACCTTGCCGACGGGCGACGGCGCCTCCGCCTCGCTGCAGGACTGGCTGCGCGCCGAATGGCTCCGCTCCGGCCTGCCGTTGTCGCAGAGCAACATCGCCTGCGGCGTCGCCAACGCCGCGACCCGTAAATATCTCACCGCTTGCCGGCTGTGGTATTGCCCGCCGGGCGAGGCCGTGGTCGCGATGGCGCGGTGGTGCTCCCGCGACGGGTTGAGG
>JBAWEN010000393.1:0-15926 GCA_049591215.1 Methylocystis sp.
ACGCCAGTCTACGCCGAGCGCCGCGACCGACGGCCACGCGCGCAAGAGGATGACGGCCCGCCCGTTATAGGCATGGGCGACCACGTCCCGTCCTTCATGCTGCGCCCGGTTGTATTCAAACCCGCCAAGGTCGGCGAGGAGTAGTTTTGACAGAGCGGGCCCTGAGCTGCCGAGGATAGTGAAAAGTCTTTATTAGCTCAGTCCGCTATTTATGTCTTAAAGCCGAGGCTTTTCGAATAGCATATGTCATTATGATATGGATGGTCTCCGCTTGGAGGTCGATGTTGACGCTGTTGCTGTCCGATAAGGCGTCCCGACGGGACTTGCACATGAGAAGTTTGGAGGCACTGGGTTCGACCGTCTTGACTGGGTTGAATGGCGACGGTCCGGCCCGAAAGACAAGTAGTTCGAGATCTTTTTTCTAAAACAATGTCTTTTTTCTAAAACAATGATGCGGGCCGCGCGACGCGACTTTTTGTCGATAGACCTGCGGCGCGGCGAATCGTCTCCGGTCGCTAAGCAGCCATTTCCTCCGACCGCTTCAATCTAACGCCTCGCCGCGCTCGATCGCGATGGGTTAACTTTGGCCAATGTTGTGGCAATAGCGCCGGCCGACTAATTTACGGCTTGCGGATTCGCGCCACGCGGGCGAAGGACTAGCGATAATGACGCCCGACTCGTTCGGCAATGTCGGTCTAAAATTTTCGATCATATCCACCGAATATTCGAGCGCGCGAGCATGTTAGGCAAAACTCTCCAAAATTTCGCCAGCCAGCTTCTCAGCCTGCTGATTTCGATCGGCGATCGGTTCTTGTTGACGGCGGTCCTGCTGCGCGTGTGGCCGACGGATCTGTTCGCCGACTGGACGACATTACTGGCCTGGTCGGGCTTATTGGGCCTCGCGGATTTGGGTTTTGTCATCTTCGTCGGAAACCGTCTGCAAAAGGCCTTCGGTCTCGGCGATGAGGTTGGTTTTCAGAGGCAGGTCGGGACCGCGGCTTTTATTTACGCACTGTTGGGCCTGTTGGTGGTTGTGATCGCGGCTTTGCTCGCCGCCACCGAGTCCGCCTCGCCTTTTATCTCCGTTCGTTCGCTGAATTCGTCCGAAGCGTCCCTGGCCTTGTTCTCGCTGGGGGTAATGCAGGCCGTGCAAACAACGAAAAGCGCTTTCACTCAGATTTACCGCGGCCGCGGCGAATTCTCGCGTGGCGTCATTATCGATAGCGTATCGACGCTCTGCATTATCGTGACCGCGCTAGCGGCGGCGCGCGGCGCCGCCGGTCCGCGTGTGTTGGCTCTGACTTATATAGCGGCGCAACTCATATTTGCGTGGGGAATTCTGCTCACCGATCTGAGGCGGCGGTATCCAAACTTGCGGCTTTGGCCGATGCGGCCGAGCGTTTCGGAATTGCGCGAGGCGGGGCTCGCCATGCGATGGTATGCGCTCACCTATGCGCTTCCAACAATTTGGCTGCAGGCGCCCGTCCTGCTTTTGAGCGCGGTTGGGCTCGGTGGGCCCATGGTCGTAACGTTTGTCCTTCATCGCACGCTGGTTAATTTTGGCCGGACTTTCGTTGTCATGCTGTCCACCTCCGTCGGCGTGGAGCTGACGCCTCACGTGCACTGCGGAAACACCGCGATGATCGAGCGCGGCATAACCTTCGTGGGAAAAAGCGTGGCGGCGATGGGGGGCGTGATGGCCGCCGGTCTGCTGACGTTCGGCGCCTCGATTGTTCAGCTATGGACTGGAAAATCGGATCTGTTCGATATGGCGACGCTGTTTTGGCTCGTCCTTCCAGCTATTGTCGTGGCGCCGGCCATACCCTTGCTCTATCTCGCGCATCTCGCGGATATACCGAAGCAACAGGCGATCGCCCAGGTCACGCAGACCACGGTTGCGATCGCCCTCGCGGCCCCGCTCGCCGCTAGCTTTGGAGCCGCTGGAGTGGCGTTTGCGATGGCCGCCGGCGAAGTTGTGAGCATAGGTCTGGTGTTGCCGATCTTGTTGACAAGGCGACTGGGCATTGCATATTGGCGACATGCGATTCAATGCATCCCCATCGCTTTCGCGGCTCTCGTTTGGGGGGGAGCCGTGGGAAGAGTGGTCGCCTTTGCGATCGGAACACAAGACTGGGTGAGATTGATCGTCTGTCTAGCCATATGGGCCGCCGTAACGCTCTTGCCGATCGCGTCTCTGCTATTGCCGGCCGACCAACACAAGCGTTTAAGGGACGCGGCCCGCGCTTTTTGGCTCAATCGAACGAAAGAGGCGTAGGGAGGCGCGATGAGAGTCCATTCATGGCCGTGACAATTCAAGACGCCGATTCGCGGGAATGCGCCCTGTTGCTGCGCGTGAGCGACCGCTCGCTGCATGCGTATATTCAGCAGTACCCATTTTGCACGGGCCCGGATGAAACACTCAATCGGAAATCTTTCGGCGCTCTGTGCGAACAGTTGGAATTTCGGCAGCCAAAGGTGTCGCGGCCTATTGAACCGCTGGGGCGTTCCGAACTCGCCGACGAGGAAGCAATTCGCTTCGGCGCCCGCGAAATATTACGAAGTATCGGATTAGGAGAAGCTGATTGCGACAAGAGGCTGCGCAATCGCGCGTGGAAACTTTGCCTTGCGCGTTCGGACGCGAAAAGCGTTCTCGCGCTTGGCTGCGGCGAGGGTGATGAGATCGCCGCCCTGCGCGCCCGGGCGCCGCGGTCGCGGATTTTGGGCCTTGATTGGGTCGGCAAATGTCTACCCGGCCTGCTCGACGCCGCGAAGGCGGACTTCATTCATGGCGATTTCAATGATCGGCTAGGCGAACACAAAGAAACGTTCGACCTTGTTTTCAGCAACCATGTGATTGAACATTCATTCGACCCCGATGAATTGCTGCGCTCAATCCGCGCCTCCCTGAAGCCGGGCGGCCAGTTGGTAAGCGCCATTCCATTGGATGGCGAAGCCGAAAGTCCAATTTTCAGGCGAGCGCTGTCATTGGCGCGCGAGCCCGACCGCATTCAGCGAAGCGATATGTTTCTGATGCTCGGAGGACATCCTTACAAGACGAATGCTTCGGAATTCGCGGAAACCCTGCTGGGTGCGGGGTTCCAGGCGGTTCGCGTCGCTTACAGACCATGGAGTCCCACATGTTACGACTCGCTCGACGAGGACGCGCTAAGCGTATCTCGCGCGACCCATATGAAGCTGCATGGCGCTTCGACGCGGCTGCTATCCACCGCGGTCAATGGTATCTTTTCTAATAACCCGCCTTTGGCGGCGCTGCGGGCGTTGGGCGCCGTCGACAGCCGATGGCCATTCGGTCTGATCCGCATGCATACGCATAAAAGCATGGAAGCGATCGTGATCGCTTACGCTTGAAGTCGGGACGCTCCCGCCCTTTGTTCGACGCCTCAATAACCGAGCAGTCTCGGCAAGCTTTCCTGGCGAACGAACAGCATGTCGAGTTCATACGGATAGCGGCTGACGACTCGCCCGATGCACTGTTGATAGGGACCGAGGTGAAGGCCGGCGGCGGAAAGAATCGGAACAATTTCCGTAACGCCGTGCTCCTGGCCAGAGTATTGGAAGAGCGCCACTTCGACATGAACGGCTTCCACGTGTTCCAATAGCGAAGCCGCGCCTCTCAATACGCTGGCTTCGTGTCCCTGCACGTCGATTTTGATGATGACGCGACCCTTGATCCGACCCTTGTGTCGCTCGACGATTTGATCGAGCGTGAGCATGTCGACTCGATGGCTCGTCGTCGTCGCGCTATAATTGGTGATGCCGCTCTCGTAGCGATAGGCGCTCGCGCCCACCCCCGCGACGTCGTCGTCGTTAACGAACAATTCGAGTTCGCCCTCGCGCTCTCCCGCGGCGACGTTCAGCGCCAGCACGCGTGGATCTCCAGCGTGCAAGGCGGAGAATCGGGCGAAATTCGCGGGCACGGGTTCTACCGCGATGACCGACGCGTTTGGGTAGATGCTCAAGAACTTTTTGGTCCATGTCCCGTCATTGGCGCCGACGTCGATGAGGGTGACGGTTTCGGAAGAATCGAAAAAGCGTAGCAAGAGAACGAAGTCTTCTTGCCAGCGTGGGCGAGTGAACGCCTCCTTAATGAATTCATTATCGATCTTATTACCGCGTCGTCGCGCGCGCAAAAGCTCGCGCAGAATATATGTCCTCACAAAGATCGCGTTTGCGTAGTGTTCGACGCCAGCGAGAATCTTATCGACTAAGCTCATGAATCTGGTCCTGAAGCTGATTACTCGCTCGATCTTGAAAGATTGAGCCGAATGCTAGCGCGCTGAACATAAGGCGCTCCAGCGTGGTGTCAAATTAGTTAAACCCGCCGTTCTCCACTTTTTTCTTTCCGACGGCGCTTGTTCTTCAGTCGCGCCTCAGCAGGACTACAACGTTGGGATCAAGCGTGATGGAGAGCCCATAGAGTCGGTTCACCATCCATTCGATTCCGCGCCGCGCCGCATATCGCGATCGCAGTGCGATTCGTTTCGCGAGACTGTCCGCGTCACGCACCATGAAGGGGTCGCCGGCGCGGACCAACGCCCAGGGCTTGCCTGTCAGAATCTGCATCAGCACTTGCGCGGAAAGCGCCGAGCGATGGGTCCAGTCGCCGTTTTGCGTCACGCAGCCCAGCGGACTTTGGGCGTTCGGGAATCGCGCCAAGACGTGGCCGCCGGATTTCAGTAGCGCCGCGAGGGTGTCGAACAAAACAAGAAGTTGTTCCCCAGTCATGTGCTCCATGACGTCGAACGCGACGACGAGGTCGAAATTTCCCGCGTTCTCCGCCGCCGCATCCGAGAGGTCCGGCATATAGACCCGCGCGCCGCGCTCCGCCGCGCGCGCGCACGCTTCGGTTAACAGCTCCGTGCCGCCGACGTTGGCGCCCTCGTCCATGGCGTAGCGCAAGAAGCCGCCATTGCCGAACCCCAATTCCACGATTTTCTGGCCCGCGAGCTCAAGCCCGCCGAGTTCGCCTTTGTAATAGCGCCGTTCGTAGGGACCGCAGACCATGAATTCTGACGGATCCCATCGCTTCCATTCCGAGTATCCCGCGTAGTCGCTTGTCATGTGACGTCCGTGTTTTCGAATCCGATGAACAGCGCGCCAGACTCGAGAGGAGAAGGCTGGCGGCGGCCGCGTATTGCTTAGCCGCCGTTGCTTCGCTCAATCTCGCGCCGGGGCAAAGCCGGAGAGCGCCATTCTCAATCCGGCGCTTCCCTTCTCGCGGAGATTAAACGCTACTGACGGCGGGAGATCTTTCACGTCGTTCCGATGCGGCGAGGCTTAACCGCGATCACCGCGTGATCGCGCGCGCCGGTCAGCATCAGTGGGTCGCGAGTTGCGCCGGCCACTCGTGGCGAGACATGTCTGAGATTTTGGTGAAACGCCGCTTATAGGCCACCATGGTGATCGAAAAACCCGGACGACCCGTAAGCGCGCCGAGCCACCGACCGAGCCATTGATCCAGCGCCACGGGCAGGATGCGCAAAGGCGATGTCAAGGCCCAACCAATTTTAGCGCCGAACAGCTTGTTAACGACTCTGATCGTGGCGGTCAGCCACTGGCTGAAAAAATAACTGACGTAAGTAATCTCTTCGACATCAAAACCCGCCAGGTCGCAAAGCTCGCGAAGCATCGCGGGCGAATAGCCGCGCCGCACATGGCGACCATCCTCGATCGTTGGGAACGGGCCCCGATCCTCTTCGGTCACAGGATGATAATAGAAGTTTGGCGTGCTGAGACAGAGACGCCCGCCGGGCTTCAGACATGCTTGAATGTCCTTCATGAGCTTCAGATCGTTCAAGATATGCTCGATGTTTTCCGAACACAGAGCAATATCAAATTGGCCCTTGAGCTCGGTTCGCTCGTCAAGCTTTCGAACGTCGCAAATGGGAAAACGCGCGGTCTCCAGTCCGAGCAGCTTGGCTCTGGAGGCTGCCTTGGACTGGTTGGCTTCGTCCCAACTCAATCCGACGACGTCGTACCCCCGCAACGCGGCCCCTAAAGTGAACGCGCCGCTGCCGCATCCGACATCGAGAAACTTGGCGTCGCCGGGTAAAACCAAGGGGAGGTGGCGGCGCAGCCACAACCATCGATCAAGGACCATGGAATCGCCATGAATAAGCGTCGCCGACCAGCCAAAAATCTTGACCAGAACATTGTTCACTTTTGAATATCCTTCATTTGCGAGGAGCGGTGGGTTCCACGGCGCGACGCCAGTATCGTCTTACGCGGCGTCGCTACACATTGGCTCTTGCGAATCAAGCTCGCGAGCATAACGCAAGCCGTAACCGCGCCAGGACAAAATCTGCCGATCCGACTCAGTGAGCGGCGATGGTTTGTCCGCCAGCGTGGACGAGATCGCCTTGGCGAGCAAGCTCGGGTCTCCACTCGAGACAACTCGGATTCGAGAGGCGAGCCCGGGGGTCAAACTCAAATCGGCGCCGCCCGTGCGATCCGTGCAGACGAGCGGCAGTCCGCTAGCCAGCGCTTGTAATTGCACAAGCGCGAGCCCTTCTTCCCTCGACGCAAGGGCGAACACATGCGCCTGGGCGTAAAATTCGCCGAGCCGCCATTGGGGAACGGAATCGTAATGAACGAAGCGCTCGCTATTTGGGAAGTTCACGTCGCCGCGGCCGCCGACGTGAATCAACCGCGCCTCGGGAAGCTGTTCCAAAGCCGCCGACAGCACATCGGCGCCTTTGCGATATGTCCAGCCTCCCACGAACAAAACGGTCGGGGGGCCAGAGGGAATAGCCTTTCGTTGCGGAAATTGTTCAAGATCGACGCCATAAGGGTTTTTGAAGAGCTTTGGCGCGAGATCGGGGTCTTCTTCGAGAAAGCTGTCGACCACTTGACCGGATGCGACCGCGATCCTATCGGCCAATTTGTAGGAGGCGAGTTCCCGCTCTATCGCAACTCGGCTTGGCGTTTGGCCGCCGGTTTGTTCCAGGATTCTTGCTTGAGACACGATATGTCGGCTGCCGCGTTCGACATAAACGCGCGCGCCAAATTTGCTCTTTGCAAAGTGCGCCGCCTCGAGAATTAGCCCGGACATCCCAATGAAAACGTCGCACGAATCGAGACGGGCCATGACGGCGCGGTTGAGCGCGAGGGCGAGGAGTTTTTCACGCATCTTCGGCGCCGTCTTCGGCAGAAGCATATCCCATCCGACGAATGGCCACATAAGGGGCAACAACGAGACGTGGCAGCGCGCCGGCAGCCCGAATTGCAGAGCCCTGGCCTTTGGCACATACGAATAGAATCGGACCTCGTGGCCGAGAGCGTCCAGTTCCCGCGCCAAATCTAGGACGTGAAAGCGCCCGCCCGTGGCGATCGCGATCCGCAACGGCTTGGTCACGGCCATCTTATTTCGCTTCCCCGTCCGCGATCACGGTGGGCCATGCCGATCCCTTCCCCAAAACAGAGCTATACGCGTCGCGCGCGGTCCGCGCCCGATGCGCGCGGATTGTCCATGTTCAACCTCGATCGGATAGCGAACGGATCGTTCGTCTATCGTTCAGCAAGGATGGCCGTCGTCTTCCGCTGGATGGGGCGCGCGGCGGCCGCCGTTTTTATCGCCGCGGTCATCTCCAGGCCCCGATCGGCCGTGGCGTAGCCCGATGCAAAGCACCGCGCGCGTCCGCTTTCCGCGATCTTCAACCGCAACCCGTCATCCGCGAGAAGGGCGCGAACTTTATCGAGAAGCTCGGTCCCATCGCGAAATCCAAAGTACTCGGAGCCGTCCGCGAAGTGGCTGTCATGCTCTTCCGTCTTCTCCGCGACCATCGCCCGTCTCATGGCTGGAATCTCGATCGATCGCGTCGTGATGCGGTCACGGTTCATTTTACGCAGAAAGCATAACGCGATCTTGCCGTGGTGCATCACCCGCGAATAGTCGCCCCCAAGCGCCGGCGGGCCGACCGTGATGCGTTCGTGCCGCGTCATCTCCCAACCGCGGCTAAACCTTCTGGCGGGATTGCCGTAGACGGCGATCGTGTGCCCCGCCTCCGCGAGCATCCTGATGTAGCGAAAGCGATCCTCCTCGAACGTTCCGATAAAGACGAGATCGAAGCGCTCGTATTCCTCGCCAACCTCTTCACGAGACATAGGCCGATGCATCTCTGGATCAAAAGCGTTGCCGACCAACACTGGATGGCGCACGCCAGAGGCGCGCAATTCCGAAACGTCGAACGTTTTGGTGGTGAAGAAAAGATCCCATTCTGGAAATGTCAGCCGAACAGGCCAGGTCAGATTGTGCCAGGCGGTTATATCGTCGGGCGAATGATAGACGAGCAGCGGATCGCATATCGCGCGCAGTTTGCGAAGGGTGGCGCGCGCAATGCAGGAGCTGTTGTCGACAAATACGACATCTGGCTTCTCGCTCGCGACCGCCTCGATCAGTCTGTCGTTCTCCCGGTCTTGATCCAATGGCCATCTTAGCTTCCAGCGCACGCTCGCCAGTAGATTGAAGGGCGTGCTCAAGGTTCCCGCGTCGTGCGCGATCGCGGTGACGCCTGGCTGCCGCCGAAACGCCTCGAATTTCTGAAGAGCGGTGCCGCCCTGCCACATTCGACCGTGGTAAAGGAGTTTCATCGCGGATTAGCCTTTTCGCTCAGGACTCGTCGCGGCAGAATTCTATCGCGGCGAGCGCGCCGGCGACGCTCTTGTTGGTGTCGAGTTCTCCGAATATCCGTAATGACGCTTTCGACATGCGCTCGACCGTCTCCGGCTCTCGTCCCAATCGAAGAAGGGCGGCGGCCAAGGCCCGCACATCGCCACATGGATAAACGACGGCGTTCTCCCCTTCGCGAGCAATATCGGTCGGCCCAGCCGCTCCGACCCGGTCGCTGATTAGCAAGGGCAGACCAACGCAGGCGGCTTCGCTCAGCACCAAAGGGTGGGGATCCAGTTCCGAGGGATGCGCCAGTATATCCGCGGCGCAATAGACTTCAGCCAGACGATCGACGTTGACGAAACCCAAGAGCGTGACTGGCAATTTCTTCGCGGCGACGGTCGTTCGTAGATCCTCAATGTTGGCGCCATCGCCCGCATAGACGATGCGGAAAGGAGGAGACGCCGGGGTAATCGATTTCAGTGTTTCCGCGACGGCCAATAGATCATAGGGACGCTTTCGGTCGGAGAGTTTGCCGACTGACAACACGACAAATTCCTCTGGACCAATCCCATGCGCCTGCCTGAAAGCTTGGCGCATCCGAGCCCGATTGTCGGCGGCGGCTCGGTAGTTCGCCTCGTCGATCGTGAAAGGCGAGCGAAAGAAGCGCCGACGATCGACTCCATAATCGGCGTAATAGGCCTCGTTGTTGTCGCCGGTCGTCAAAAAGCACTTATACTGACTTAGCAAGAAAGGCAGCGAGACTCGCTTGGCGAATCTTACTCCGATGGGGCGCTGATGGAGAAGCTCGCTGTCGCCGATCAGCATCGCCGGCACTTTGTTCCGCCGGCACCACCAAAGCGCGAACAACATCGTCAATTGATTGTACCCGTGGGTCAACACGACTTCGGGGTCGAACTTCGCAAGCTCCTCGCCAACACTCGGATTGCGGATTTTGAGCGGCCCCGAACGCGTGATCCGCGAGGCTTCTGGCAGGAACATGTGGTCATAGCCCGACAGAAGATCCATGTTCCAGGCGATATGCGTGTTCATCTCTCGATCGAAGTAAGGCTCGAGCCCGACCCGGCAGCAAAAGAACACCTTGAGCGCGATCCCCTCGCACTGAGCCAGCGCGCGATAAAAGGGCGTGAAATGCTGTATGGGATGCGAGACGACGAGTGCGAATCGGGTCTTGCCGTCGCGAAGCTGACGCTTTTCGGACGCCCATTGAGTCGTCACGGTTTCTTTCGATGAACTCACTGGAGAAAAGACCTCGGATGACATTTTCCGGTTTTTGGCATCTGCGTCGCTCACCCCATTGACCCCCACGAATGAAGCGACATCCAGCGATGGCCG
The DNA here is from genome assembly GCA_049591215.1 of Methylocystis sp. GTDB lineage: Bacteria > Pseudomonadota > Alphaproteobacteria > Rhizobiales > Beijerinckiaceae > Methylocystis. Next base: position 9,986 of record JBAWEN010000393.1, read on the forward strand.
CCACAGTCAAATTGATATTGCACCAGGTGGAATTGCTCGACAAGCGTCAAGCCCTCGCAGGCATTGCCGTTGTTAGAGACCGTCGGCGCGGGCCGTCGCGATTTTCGTCAAACGGATGATCGCGGCCCGCGAGGCGAAAGGTGGACGCCCTGGACAGGTGGTCCGGTCATGGTCGTCATGCGGTCAAGGCAATTTCGTTGGAGCGGCGCAGCGCGCCGTTTAGCATGGCGCGCATACGCGCCACGGCCTCACCTTCTTGCAGGCTGGATTCAGCCAATGCTCGCGCCGCCCGGCGTAACGCGATTCGCTCGGTGGGGGCGAGCGCGGCCATTTGATCGATAATAGCCGCGAAGCGATCGGGGTCCGCGAGAGGAAGGCTCCAGCCCGCGCCGATTCGCTCCAACTCGCGCCACGGCGTTTGATCGGAGATTAAAACCGGCAGGCCAACCTCCAAGGCGTCGAAAATCGCGTGACCAAAGTTCTCGCCGCGCGTCGGCAATAGGAACAAGTCGTATCCCGCCAGCGTCGCCGCCACGTCGGCGTTGGGAATCGATCCGCGATAGTGGACTTCTATATGAGCAGGAAGGCGCGAAATCAGTTGTTCACATTCCGCCCAATAGGCGGGGTCGTTGGCCGGGCCAAAAATATCGAACGTCACTGGCGCGCGCGCATGCGCCAAAAGTTTGATCGCGTAATCGAGGTTCTTCTTTCGATCGACGCGGCTTAAAAACACGATGCGCAACCGGCCGTCGTCCGCGGGCGGCGCGGCTTGGGGCATCGGGCCGAGCACGCGGATGTTCGGAGCGACCACGATATCGCGCGCCCACGGGCAGCCATCGCGAATTTCATCGGCCTCCTGCTCGCTCGTGGCGTGAAACCATACATCGTCGAGTAGCCCAAGACCGCGGGCGGCGAGCAAATATGCTTGCTTGCGAGCGTGCTTCAAGCCGAGCGCCCCGGCCGAGAACTCGCCGCGCGGCGCCAGTATCGTCGGCAACCGGGGGATAAGTCCCAGCCGTCGCATCGCCAATGCCGGGATCGTGAATTCTCGATCAAAAAAACCGTTCAGGATTATCAAATCATGTGGCGTCGCGCGCAGTATGTCACGCAACCCCTCGGCGCCAAGAGGGGAAATCCGGCAACGGCGCGTCTTTACGAGTCCGTCATCGGTCCATCGCCCGCGAGAGGCATCCGGCGAGTCGGAGCCCGACGGCCCGTCGCGACCCACGACCATGAACTCGAATTCGTCGCTCAGCGCCGCGACGTAAGCCCGGAAACTCTGATTGGGACCGGTCGCGTCGTGATTGGGCCAATAGGCGCCAAGCAGCACCAGGACGATAGGCTTGGCGGCCTTGGTCGCGTCGTCGTCCAAAATTCGCGTGGGCGTCGGGCGGGGCTTCATTGCACGCGACCTTATGGTTTTCTAGCTTCGTTCAACGGGTAACGTTCGGCGAGCGGCAAATCCTTGGGAGCGGGCCGTGATCGGCATCTGAACGCTCTCGCATCTCGCCTTCGCGCTCGCGGCCGCTCCGTTCGGCCGTGGGAACGACCAGCGGAGCTTTTCACTATTGTATTTCCCGGCAATTCATCGAGCGAACTTGGGCGCGCCGCGCGCGATGCTCGGCCCGCGACTTGCCGGATGCGAGGTCGTCAAACTCTTCCACGGAGGCCGCTTTCATCGGGATAGCCAACATAGTCCGCAATGAACGAAGCCGCCATTTGTCCACATGCGGACGGCGTCGGACACCACTGCGCGCTTGAATTCAGCGCTTGCCTCAATTGTTGGTCGCCGTGTCTGGCCTCGGCTCGGCCCGCTTGAATGAAAAATGCTTGTGTCCGTAATAGCTCACGGCGATTGGGCTGATCACGCCGACCAGATGCGCGATTTCCTCGGCGTGCCAATCGAAACGCATATCGGGAAACACCACGCGGACGAGAGCGACGCCGACGATCCAAACTTGAATGAAGCCAGCGACATTAACCAAGCCGAAGCGGCCATACTCCACGGCCATGGGCTGTCCGCTCGCCGCGAAGACAAATCGTCGAGTGAGAAGAAACGCGGTCGTCATGCCGATAAGATACGCGATCGCAACCGCGGCTTCATACCACATGACGCTCGAAAGGACGTAGCGCGACAACAGATTTACCAGCGCCGCGAGCCCGCCCGCGGCAGCGAAATTCAGAAATTGCCGGAACTCGTTTCGATCCGACTTCGCTTGGCCAATTCGCAAAGTCACACCCTTTCCGCCATCTCTTCGCCAACCCGAACGCTCTCGGAAATCCCGCGATCCTCGGGGTAATAAAAACATGTGTCGGCGATTTGAAGCCCATGAATCGGGGTTTGGACGGGCGGAATCTTCGCCGCGAAGCCTGGCTCGCACACAGGCTGCGCATGCCGCAGTCTCGCGACGTGGGACGAGACGATATCCGCGGAACTTAGAGCTGGGTTCACCCGCCGCAGGCATGCAAAAGCTTCGTCGAGCAATTGCTGGTCCGACCACGCGAATTTGGGATGATCCGTCGGCATGTAATAGGGCACGTAGACGATTTTATCGTCCACTGGACGGAGATTCGAAAACTCGATGAAGCCGGGGATCGGAATGTCCGGTTCGCTCACATTGACCCAGAAGTGCGGCGTCACCGAGCGCTTCAGCTTGAACAGGAGACAACAAACGCCGATGTTGTCGATCGCGTCATATTTGGCGAGCCAGTCGGCCGGCAGGTCGGGCGCCAAGTCGCGCACCAGCGGCGTTGGCACGGTGCTGATGACGGCGTCGGCGGGCAAGACGCCTTGCGCCGTCAGCACTCCGGTCACGCGCCCATCTTGAGTTTGGACTTTCCACGCGGGGCAGGACAGAAGCACCGAGCCGCCGTTCCGCCGCAACGCCGCGATCAAGGCGTCCACCAGCGTCTGGCTTCCGCCGTCGATGTAGCCCAACTCCTCGGTGAATAGACTGCGCCGCGAACGACCGACGCGCTTGATCCGCGTCCATATCCACGCGGCGGATACGTGGTCCGCGTAACGATAGAATTTCAAATCGAACAGCGGCTTCCACAATCGGTCATATACTTCGCGGCCGCACCAACGCGTGATCCAGGAACGCGCCGACTCGGTTTCGATCGCGTCCCACCGCTCGCGTCTTGTCGAAACGAACGCGAACAGCCCATATCGAATTCTGGAAATAACGCTGATCCGCGGAAAGCGCAGCAACGAGATGGGATCTCCCCACGGATGGAGCTGTCCGTCGGTGAAATAGCCCATCGAGGTCGCGCGCCAGCGCATACGATCGCCTATGCCGAGTTCGTTCAATAGAGCGAATGTCGGGCGATCAGCCTTGCAGACGAAATGGTAGAAGCGCTCGATCGACAAACCGTCGAAGTCGAAATGCGCCGCCATTCCGCCCGGATCGGCGGCCGCCTCCAACACCTGAACGGAGTGGCCCGCCTTCGACGCATGATAAGCGGCGGCGAGCCCCATGGCGCCTGAGCCGATTACGATCAATCGAGCCATAAGGGATTCTCTTGGTGGCGGGAGGGTATTGATCGTAAGCATAAACGGAGCAACAGCCTTGGGCAAATCGCGGCAAGCGATTGAAGCGCCCTGTCAAAACTCGAGTATAATTTGCGAATAGACGGGGTCGCGAAAGGTCTCCGACAGCGCCTGCGCCAGGGGCGTGGATTTCACTCCAAAGATCTTCGGCCAGTCGATCACCTCGAAGACATCTGGCGTTACGAGAGCTTCCAACTGAATCGCCGTGAACGGGGGATGGGAGTTGAACAGCGCATAGGCTTTAAGCAGGATCCGAAACAGGAAGTAGGGGATATTCAGGATCACGGTTTTACTGTTGACTGCGTCTCGGATAGCCTTGATAAGTTCAATATACGAAATTCTTTTTTGCCCAGTAATATTATAAGTTCCAGTCATCCGCCTCTCGAGGGAGGCGATAATTATATCGCAGAAATCTCCCGCATAGAGAGGTTGCCGCAAATATTCGCCCGAGCCTGGAATTGGAAAAACGGGAACGCGACACATGAAACGAGCAAGCCAGCCCAGATGTTTACGGTCAAACCAGCCAAACATGAGAGTCGGACGCAAAACGATTCGCTCGATCCCTGTACTCACGACGATAGACTCTTGTCTTTTCTTCGTTTCCGTATAATCGTCGACGGCCTTCGAATTTACGACGGACGACGATATGTGGACAATGTAAGGGACGCGGTGGCGCGTCGCGGCTTCCATAAGGCGTTCAGTCGCGCGAATATTGTTTTTGATGAATTCTTCCGGATCCAAGCCGCCGATCTGCGCGTGCCCGACCACCAAAGCCGCGCAAGACGCCAATTCCTGCTCCCAATCGCCGTCGGTCGCGAGGTCGGCTAGAACGACTTTCACCGAGGGATGCAGCCTTCGCAGAACAGCGGAGTTTTCCTTGTGTTTGTCTATGGCGACAATTTCGTCGAAACCTTTACGAAGCATTCGCTGAACCAGATTTTGGCCAACAAGCCCCGCGGCGCCGGTGACTACGATCTTTTTAGCCGACATATTTTTTACGCCTTTCTTCCGCGAGATTGCCGAGGCCGATGTTAATGAGCAGCTGCCTTTTGAGGTTACTGTTCGAACCTGCGTTTCAAGATACGATAAGGAGGGAACTCGGCGACGACGGCGTATTTATCGCCGATAAAATCGTCGAGCGCTTTCACGCCACTACTGATCGCGCTTTGATTTGGTTCCTTGGTATTGTCCGCCGCGGTAAATAATATTATAAATGACGTATTGCTATTCTCGAGCTCGGATATAATAATAGATTGTATCTCGCGACTTGTTTGCAGTCCTGGGTCAAAATGATACCATTTCGTCGCGGGTGGACGGTCCGCTATAAAGTATAAAGAGACGTCATTGGCGATTATTTTATCGTGCCGGCCGGTTCCAACAAATATTGGCTCGTTTGAGGCGGTATTAGTTTGGATGAACTGAATCGCTTTAGCGGCGGCCTCCGATACTGAAACGCAGCGTGCAAGTCGCAGTTCGACAGGAGGCTGGCACAACGTATTTGGTGTTTCTTTGTCGTCGTGCGCTAAACGGAAGATGTTTCCTTGGGTAAGTGTTGCTAAATTAGCCGCGGCCGCTCTGGCCAAATGACCGAGCGCAAAAAGACTTGCGAATGACGAGACAGCGAGCGCCGCGATTACGAGCGTAACGAACGTTCGACGAGATCGCGGGAGGTGTTCGCGAAAAGCGTGTTCGGCGACAGCGCCAATGGTGATGAATGCCGGAATGACTGAAAGCGCCATATGAATCGCGCTGACGCGCACCAGTCCTTTTAAGTATAACATGAATACGAGGGCCGACAGCACCGCCAACTTCCAGCCCCAACCAGAAGATAGCGCACTCTCCCCGCCTACTGCGGCGCGCCCGTAAAGTCGGGCGGTTCCCGCCAGGCTCGCGAGGAAAACAAGTGGCGGAAAATACACGATGGAACTGGAGTTAATTTGTCCGATACCCTTTGTTGGATCAAATCCAGGGAACGGAAGAGAACGCATCGCGGCGTAATTCTTGGATGGGTATTCCAGGATTTGGAAAATGAAATCGGGAATTATACCTGTCGCCGCATAGGCGACGAATAATGGAACGACAATAAGAGCCGTCCCTATCCAAAATGGGAAGAGAAGCGAGGCTATTCGCCGAAGGCGCGTTCTTGCATCCATGCGCCCGGAAAGGCCAAAGGCCGTCAGGACCGCAGACTCGCCGGCGCATGCGAAAAAGCCCACATCATAACGAAATAGCACGACAAAACCGATACATAAGCCGGCCGCGAGGTAACCGGGGCAAATTCCCGGGCGGAGGGGGAGTCAAAATCTGAAAAGTGTGATTCAAGCTATGGATGGGTTTGCCCCCGCCTGATTCGTTGGAACGCTTGACGCACGCCGATCTGATCGGCGTGGT
>JBAWEN010000394.1:0-5738 GCA_049591215.1 Methylocystis sp.
CATCAAGATCAATCACGAGACGCATCGCATCTCGCTCGGCATGAAGCAGCTGCTCGAGGATCCGTGGCAGGGCATCGAAGCCAAATATCCGATTGGCGCCAAGTTCCACGGCCGCGTGACCAACATCACCGACTACGGCGCCTTCGTCGAACTGGAGCCTGGCATCGAGGGGCTGGTTCACGTCTCCGAAATGTCCTGGACCAAGAAGAACGTCCATCCCGGCAAGATCGTCTCGACCAGCCAGGAAGTCGACGTGCAGGTGCTCGAAGTCGATCCGGTCAAGCGCCGCATTTCGCTGGGCCTCAAGCAGTGCCTGCAGAACCCCTGGGAAGCCTTCGCCGAGAAGCATCCGATGGGTTCGACCGTCGAAGGCGAGGTCAAGAACAAGACCGAGTTCGGTCTGTTCATCGGTCTCGACGGCGACGTCGACGGCATGGTGCATCTCTCCGACCTCGACTGGAATCGTCCGGGCGAACAGGTGATCGAAGAGTTCAAGAAGGGCGACGTGATCAAGGCGCAGGTTCTCGATGTCGACATCGAGAAGGAGCGCATCTCGCTCGGCGTGAAGCAGCTCGCGGGCGACCCGTTCGCCTCGGCCGGCGCTGAAGAGGGCGGCGCGGTGGACCTCAAGAAGGGCGCCGTCGTCACCTCCGAAGTGACCGAGGTGAAGGAAGGCGGCATCGACGTGAAGATCGTCGGCACCGATCTTTCCACCTTCATCAAGCGCGCTGAGCTGGCGCGTGACCGCGCCGATCAGCGTCCCGAGCGCTTCGCGGTCGGCGAGAAGGTCGATGTGCGCGTGACTTTGTTCGACCGCAAGGCGCGCAAGATCGCGGTGTCGATCAAGGCGCTGGAGATGGCCGAGGAGAAGGAGGCCATCGCGCAATATGGCTCCGCCGATTCGGGCGCTTCGCTCGGCGACATTCTCGGTGCCGCCTTGAAGGCGCGCGAAGGGGAAGCGCCGAAAAAGAAAGCCAAGGGCGAGGAATAAGCCTCCCGCCGCTCGGGTCCGTTAATGGATCACGACAATAAGAGAAGCCCGCGCGAACGCCTCGCGCGGGTTTTTCGCGTCGAAACCCAAGAAAATCCGCGTATACGCTTTGTTTACCACGCGCCCAAGTGGTTGCCGGGCGGTAACTTTGTTTTGGAAAATTCGATGCGATAACGATCGCGGTTAACGCCTACTGGCGAGAGTGCTTTTTTGGAGTGGCGTCATGAGTGTCAGCGGATTCGATCGAGATTTCCCGGTTCGCCCCGGCGCGCGGCCGCTTTATGCGCGCCCGACCGGCAATCTCGCCGCCGCGATGATCGGCGTTGTCGCCGTGACGGTGCTAGGCGTCGCGGCTGTCTTTTTCAAACCACCGCCGCCAATCGTCGCGAGCGCCGATAACGGCGGGCGAAACGATTCCGGCGACATCGCGCGAGCGCCCAGCCCGGCTCCCACCGCAAAGCAAAATGCCGTCTTCGATCTGACGGCGCCGGAATTCGCCAAGGAGACAAAGGTCTTATCGAGCCGCCGGCTCGAAGGGGGGGACGGGCGCGAAGACAGTTTAACGCTCGGGGAATTCACGCCCGGCGGACCTTATCTGCGCCTGGATTTCCGCGAGACGCCCGCCGACAAGCGGGGCAATCCCGACTTTTTCCTGGATATGACGCGACACGCGACTCAGGCCGGGCTTACCGTCGTCAAGATCAGCCAACTTTCGCCGCTCGCCTCGCGTTTTGGCTCCTTCGAAACGGCCGAGATCCGCCTGTCGCAAAAGACCAGCGGCGAAAGCGCGGCGACCGAGCGCGCCTGTCTCGCGCTGCGGCTGATCGGCGGCAAGCGTTCGGTCGAGATCGCCGGCGTGGCGTGCGGCGCGCCCGCGAAACCGATAGACCGCCGGGCGCTCGGCTGCATTTTGGATCGATTGGACTACCTTCCGAATGGCGAGAACGCGGCGTTCGAGCAATTCTTCCTGGCCGCGGCGCAAGAGCGCGGCAAAGGTTGCGGCGCCGCCGGCGCGGCCATTTCGCCCAACGCCGAGAAAAACAGCTGGCTGGACGCGCATTCAGTGCCGCCGGCGCTCAAAACAGAACCAGCGCCGCCAAAACACACGAAGAAGGCCCGCTAACGGGTAACCAGGTTGGATGGATCGCCGCGCGGAGCCTATCGCTTTGCGCGGCGATCCGTTACTGTTCGAGCAAGAGTTCGGCCTGAAAGGAGCCTTTGGAAGATGCGCACCCTGCTGAAATACACCGTGGCGCTGAGCTGCCTCGCCGGCTTGGCCTCGATCGACGCCGCCGCCGCGAAGCCGCGCCACCCCCATCATGGCGCGGTTTACGCGCATCATGATGCGCTTTACGCGCATTCCCGCCCTCCGCTGCTTGTAGAGCGGCGCAGCTTTCTCGATCCCGGGACTCAGGTTCCCGTCGGTTCGACCAATCAGTACGTGTGGCAGCCGGCCTATGACTACGGCAACGACCCCCTAACGACCTACCAGCGCGACAAGTATATGGACGGAATCCTGCACCAGGCGTTCGACCCGCGGCCGCAAAGTCCGCTCGTTCTGCCGCTGCAAGGCGTCGGATTCTAATCGGCGCGGCGGCTTTCGCTTGACAGCGGCGGCCGGCTTTTGTAGGCCTACCCATCCGGCGCGGGGCTCCCCACGCCGGCAAGCACCCGTGGCGGCTCCCGTGGCTCAAATCATCTCCTTAGTAAAAGGAGGTTGGCTTTGGCCTCGATCGATGAGCGGCCTGTCGGCTGGACTTCATGAGGTTTGAACGCTCGTGACGTTTGGCAGAGGAGGGCGCGTTTCCAGCCTTGCGGATTTATCGCAAGCGGCTTCGAGAAACGTGGTTCGACGGCGCATCGCGCTTCCCCGTGGGGAAGCCACGCGCGCGTCTGGTCGCCTCTTGAGCGCGCTTGCGCCGGCGTCGGAGAACCGGCGTCACGAACAGTAAGAGGACTTACGTGACCAAGCGCGCAGAAGCTAAATATAAAATCGACCGCCGTATGGGCCAGAACATCTGGGGCCGCCCGAAGAGCCCGGTGAACCGGCGCGAATACGGCCCGGGTCAGCACGGCCAGCGCCGCAAGGGCAAGCCCACCGATTTCGGCACCCAGCTCAAGGCCAAACAGAAGCTCAAGGGCTATTACGGCAATATTTCGGAAAAGCAGTTCCGCAAATATTACGCCGAGGCCATCCGTCTCAAGGGCGATTCGAGCGACAATCTGATCGGCCTGTTGGAGCGTCGTCTCGACGCGGTGGTCTATCGCGCCAAATTCGTGCCGACGGTGTTCGCCGCGCGCCAGTTCGTCAACCACGGCCATATCCGCGTCAACGGTCGACGCGTGAACATCCCGTCCTATCTCGTCAAGCCCGGCGATGTGATCGAGATCAAGGAAAGCTCGAAGCAGGCGGTGACCGTGCTGGAGGCGGTAGGCCTCGCCGAGCGTGACGTGCCGGAATATTACGAGGTCGATCACTCCAAGATGACCGCGAAGTTGACGCGCGTGCCCCATGCGACCGAGGTTCCCTATCCGGTCCACATGGAGCCCAATCTCGTCATCGAATATTACTCGCGCTGACGCGAGTTCGCTTTCAAGCCGGAGCCCCGCGCGGCTCCGGCTTTTTTATGTCCGCCACAAAATTGATTTGCCACATTCCGACGAGAGACTATGGTTCCGCGCGCCTCCCAATAATGGAACGATCATGACGACACTCAAATTCCCGCTATCCCGCCGCGCCGTAATCCTCGCCTCCATGCCCGCGCTGCTCGCCGCTTGTCCCGCGCTCGCCGAAAAGGCGCCGGCTCCGAAACTGACGATCGAAGAGTTGATGGCGCCTAACGCCCTGCCCGACATCGTGCAAGGCAAGGCCGACGCGCCCGTGACCATCGTCGAATACGCCTCCATGACATGCGGCCATTGCGCGGCCTTTCACCACGATGTCTACCCCATCCTGAAGAAGGACTATATCGACACCGGCAAGGTGAAATTCATTTTGCGCGAGTTCCCGCTCGACCCGATCGCCACGGCCGCCTTCATGCTGGCCCGCTCGCTCGACGACAAGCGCGACGCCGCGGTCGATCTCCTTTTCGCGCAGCAGAAGAACTGGGCCTTCACCGACACGCCACTGGAAGGCCTCGGCAATGTCGTTAAACAGGCAGGCATTGGCCAGGCCAAATTCGAGGAAGTGCTGAAGGACGCCAAGCTGCAACGCGCCGTCGTCGCCGTGCGCGACCGCGCCGCCGAAAAATTCGGCGTCAACGCGACCCCGACCTTCTTTGTCAACGGCGTGAAATTCACCGGCGAAATGAAGACGTCGGATGTCGACAAGATCATCGGCGGCATTGCGAAGACGGAGCCAGAACCGGCCAAGTGAGGCTAGAGCCTAAAACGCCGTCCTGCGCTCCAGCGCCGCCGCGAGCGTGCCCTCGTCGAGGTAGTCTAGCTCGCCCCCGACCGGCACGCCGTGGGCGAGCCGCGTCGTTTTGACGCCGAGCGGCGCCAGCAGGTCGGCGATGTAATGCGCGGTGGTCTGGCCGTCGACGGTGGCGTTGACCGCGAGAATGGCCTCGCGGACATTTCTCTCGCCCGCCTGGCCTTCGCGGATGCGGTCGAGCAGTTTGGCGATGTTGATGTCGTCCGGCCCAACGCCATCGAGCGGCGACAGCACGCCGCCGAGCACATGATAGCGCGCGGGGAGGAGCCGCGCGCGCTCCAGCGCCCAAAGGTCCGAGACCGTCTCGACGATCAGCAATATGCCGGGGTCTCGTCGCGCATCCTGACAGATCGTGCAGGGGTCGATCGTGTCTATGTTGCCGCAGACGGAGCAGGTGAGGATACGCTGATACGCGACTTGCATCGCCTCGCCGAGCGGCCCCAGCAATTCCTCGCGCTTTTTGATCAGATGCAGCGCCGCGCGGCGGGCCGATCTTGGCCCCAGCCCCGGCAGGCGCGCGAGGAGTTGCACCAGCCGCTCGATTTCCGGACCCGCGACGTGCGAAGCCATCGCGTCAGAACGGCAGCTTCAGGCCGGGCGGCAATTGCAGCCCGCCAGTGACGGCCTTCATCTTTTCGGTCATGGCCTCGTCCGCCTTGGCGCGCGCCTGCGCATGGGCCGAGACGATCAAATCCTCGAGAATCTCGCGCTCCTCCGGCTTGAGCAGGCTCGGGTCTATCGCGATGCTTTGCAGCGAGCCCTTGGCGGAGAGCGTCAGTTTGACGAGACCGCCGCCCGATTCGCCGTCGACCAGCAGGCTCTCAAGCTCGGCCTGCGCCTCGGCCATTTTGGCCTGCATCGCCTGCGCCTGCTTCATCATGCCCATGAAATCCATCGTCTCCCCCGTCGTTTCTAATCGTCTTCCGGATCCGCTTCGTCGTTATAGCCTATATCCGCGTCCGCCAGCGGCGGCGATTGGGCGGCCTCCACATCCTTGCCGCGCACGGCGACGATTTGCGCGCCGGGAAAGCGCGCGAGCACGCTGGCGATCACCGGATCGGCCTCCAGGCCGCCAAGGCGCTCGCGGGCCGCGGCCTCGCGCCGCTCCGTGATCGTCGGCTGCCCGCCGCTTTTGACGAGCGACACCATCCAACGCTCGCCAGTCCATGATTGCAGGCGCTGCGCCAAATTTTGCGCCAGTTGCGGCGAGCCGCCCGGCGCGAGTTCGAATTCGAGCCGACCCGGCTCGAAGCGCACGAGCCGAATCTCCCGCTCCAGCGCGATTTTGAGCAGCATGTCGCGCTTTTCATC
>JBAWEN010000395.1:0-2151 GCA_049591215.1 Methylocystis sp.
GGATTGGCCGGGCGCGGGCGAGCCGCAGCTGGCGCTGCTCCGCGCGCGTTTTCGTCACGAGGACGGCGATAACGGACAGGGCCGGCTCTATCAGCAAAGCGCCGTCTGGCTCGCCGATTTCGCGGACTGGCGACGCCATCCCGACGCATTGTTGATGCTCGCCGGCGCGGAACTCGAGGCGCATCCTGATCTCGCGGGGGAAAGCGCGGCGGCGCGGCTGGCCTGCCCGCCGCTCACGCTCCGCCTTCCCGCGCCGCCGAACGTCGCGCCGGAGGGCGGAACCGCGATCCTGCTCGACGTGCTGGCGCGTCACGCGCGAACTGAGGACGGCTGCCTCGTCACCTTCGGCGCCGGCTGCGATTTCAAAAGCGAGACGGAGTTTCTAGCGGCGGTCGGCGCCGCGCTGCGGCAATTGCCGCGAGACTATCGACGCTGGCGCGATATCGTCGTTCTATCTGGCCTGCGCCAGCGGATACCCGGCCTGTGCCTGCGTTTTCTGCCGTCCTATCGCGGAACAGAGGATTGATACTTCCTATGCTTCCCTCACGCCTAGCGCGGACACCCGGCTCTCCAACCTCGCCAATCGCTCACGTAATTTCAGCATGTCGAATTCCGATCGATTCTCCTCGCAGCCATCGACTACTCTCCGCGCGCGTCGAACCAAGGATTGCAGCTCATTAGGCCGCAATTCGGCGCTGGCGATATCTTCGAACGCTCGTATCAACCGGAGGCTGACAGCGATGTCATTCTTCGAATAATGACGAATCTGTTCGAACGCCGTTTCCAGTAAACCCTCGAAGTCGATCCAGGGCAAAACAACGCGCAAGACATGCGGCGGAGCATGCAGATAAGTGCGCGGCGGCGTGCGTGTCGCGAAGCGAATTATGATGCGGCTGAGTTGATCGATACAACTGATCGCGGTGCTGGGGTCGTTGATGGCGGGCGAGATAGCCCGCAACGCGACGTCGACGATTTGTATGACCCCGAACTCCACATCCTGCTGCAATGTGCGGGCGGGACCGATATCGAACGCGGAGAGAATGCGAAGCTCGCATTCCGGCGTCACTCGGCCGGCTTCCGCGACTCGCATGATCGGAACGCCGGCGGGAACGAAATGGCCCACCCGTCTCTCCAAAACGATTCGCACCCCATGGGATTTGGCGCATTCGACGAGATAGGCTGCGTCAATGAACCGGATGTATCCCGATCTTGGGCTCGCGATTAAACGCTCCCTAGCCTCGTGAAACGGAGTCGCGTGCTCGGGGCGGTCGGACGGACCGCGCGGGTTTGGCATGAGATCATCGATGACGAGTTCCGTTTCGCGCGCGATCCGATCGACAATGTGATTGACGCTGATCGACTGCGATATGTGATTGATAAAGAAAATTAGCCAGCCGACGCACAAAACCGCGAGCGACATGGCCGTCAGGACGGTCGCCACGGGCACGAAAGGATGCGGCTGAGACCGCACCGCCGGTAGGGCGGCGATGCAGAAGCAAAACGTGCCCAGGAAGATGCCGAGCGTCCATTGTGTGCTGCGATCCCTGACGAAGCTAACGAGAATGCGCGGTGAAAACTGCGTGGATGCGAGGGTCAGCGTCATCAGGAGAATTGCGAAAATGATCGACACGACCGTCATGATCGAGCTAGCGATGCTGGAGAGGATCGTTTGAGCGACCTGGGGATCTTGATGCGCCGGAAATAGCACCTCGGGAATCCAGGCGTTCAGCGCCGGAGCATATTCCTCGGCGAACGACAGAACCGCGCCTGCGCACCCGAGAAACAGGGCGATGACAAGGGGTCGGACAAGGAATCCGCCGCGCAGAGCGTAGATGGCTGAGCGAAGGAGCAAAGACAGGCGCTTGTGCATGGTCGGTTTCTTGGGGGAACTCACGAAGCGACTTGGAATCTCTCGCGCCCAGTCACAACTTTCCTCGGGCGAGATCAATCATTTTTGGCGGCGAGGCGGAACGGCCCTTCGGGAATCGCGGCTTCCGCTCGAAGCGCGCTTTGGATTTTCCTGGCTAGCGCGCGCGCTCACCCGGCGCGGCGGCGACCTCTTCGGGCTCTGGAAGATGCGTCAGATAGCGCTCCAGCGCGCTCGGGCGGCGGCGGCGCGCGGGCTCTCCCGAGGGGTCGCCATAATAGGAC
>JBAWEN010000396.1:0-3085 GCA_049591215.1 Methylocystis sp.
TCCTCGTCCTTCACCTCGACGCCGGTTGGGTTGTTCTGCCCGCTCACATGCAGCGCCCAGACATGCAACCCGACAATCGCCACCAGAATGAACGGCAACAGATAGTGCAGCGCATAGAAGCGGTTGAGCGTCGGATTATCGACCGAATAGCCGCCCAGCAGCCAGGTGGTGATCGAATTGCCGACCACGGGAATGGCGGAGAACAGATTGGTTATGACCGTCGCGGCCCAGAAGGACATCTGTCCCCAGGGCAGCACATAGCCAAGAAACCCCGTCGCCATCATCGCGAGAAAAATGACGATGCCCAAAATCCACAAGAGTTCGCGCGGCTCTTTATAGGAGCCGTAATACATCCCTCGGAAGATGTGGAGATAGACGGCGAGGAAGAACATCGAGGCGCCGTTGGCGTGAGCATAGCGCAGGAACATGCCCCAGTTCACATCGCGCATGATGTGCTCGATCGAGTCGAACGCCAAGTTCGTCTCCGGCGTGTAATGCATGGCGAGCACGACGCCGGTCATGATTTGCGCGATCAGCATGAACGACAGGATCGCCCCGAAGGTCCACATATAATTGAGGTTCTTCGGCGTCGGATAGGCGACGAAGGAATCGTGCATGAAGCTCAGGATCGGCAACCGGCGTTCGAGCCAGCGGGCGAAGGGGCTCTGGGGCGTATATTTGGAAGGTCCGCTCATAAGGCTCGTCTCTGGCGCTTGAGGTGCAGGGCGGGCGGGATCGCTCAGCCGATCTTGATCTTCGTGTCGGCGAGGAAAGCATAGTTCGGCACTTCGAGATTGCTGGGTGCGGGGCCGCTGCGGATGCGGCCTGAAGTGTCGTAGGTGGAGCCGTGGCAGGGGCAGAACCAGCCGTCGAAATCCCCTTCGTGGCCGAGCGGAATGCAGCCGAGATGCGTGCAGACGCCGACAACGACAAGCCACTCCGGCTTCTTGACCCGTTTGGAGTCGGCCTCTGGATCGGGCAGATCCGCCAGCGGCGTGTTTTCAGCCGAGGCGATTTCCGAAGCCGTGCGATGGCGCACGAAGACCGGCTTGCCGCGCCATTTCACGGTGACGATCTGTCCCGGCACGATGGCCGAGAGGTCCACCTCGGTCGAGGCGAGCGCCAGCGTCGAGGCGTCGGGGTTCATTTGTTCAAGCAGCGGCCAAACCGCCGCGCCGGCGGCCACGGTCGCCATGGCGCCGGTGGCGATGAAGAGAATGTCGCGGCGCTTGGGTTCTGCAATAGTCTCGTCGCTCACTCTGGACCCTTCCATAATTCCTACACGCCGCTCGGTCTGTCGTTCCGCCCGCCGCCGCCACGGAACTCCTCCACCCAGAGGGGCCGCCGGTTTTAGGCGCCAAACCTCCGCCTTGTCCACAATGCGGCAAAGGGAAATTTCGGCAAGCCCGAAATTTGACGGCGCGCGCCGCGTTTTTCGCCACCTTGACACAAGTTTGCGCTGCGGTGAAACCTAGTCTCGCGGGAACCGCGCCGCAATCGAGGGCGACCACCGCGGAAGCTGGCGAGACCATTGGCCGCAGGGAGCTTAACCGCGAAGAATGACCACGTTTTTGGCGCCGCGGGCGCTGACCCTCGCTCTGTTCGAGCCCGACATTCCGCAAAACGCCGGAACCATGCTGCGCATGTGCGCCTGTCTCGGCGTGGACGCGGCCATTATCGGGCCGTCGGGTTTCGCGACCGGCGACCGGCATCTGCGCCGCGCCGGCATGGATTATCTCGATCATGTGAAGCTCGCGCGACACGCTTCCTTCGCCGATTTCGAGCAATGGCGGGCTTCAGAGCCGCGGCCGCGCCGCCTCGTGCTGCTGTCCACCAAGGCGTCCGCCTGCTATTTCGACGCCCGTTTTGAAAGCGGCGACATTCTGATGGTCGGACGCGAGTCCGCCGGCGTCCCGCCGGAGGTCGCGGCTCGCGCCGACATGGCCGTCGCCATCCCGATGCAAGACGGCATGCGCTCGCTCAATGTCGCCGTCGCCGCGGCGATGGTCTTGGGCGAAGCGCTGCGGCAGACGCGCGCGGACTGAAGCGCGGGCGCGCCGAAGGCGGCCGCTAAATTGACAAGCAGGCGCCGCGGAGACACAACCGCGCTCCAATCGGAGGCCCGCCATGACCATCGCGCTCGACCTATCGCAGCAACGCAAGGAGACCGCCGAGGCGTGGTTTCAATCGCTGCAACAACGGATTTTCAAGGCCTTCGAAGCATTGGAGGATGATGCGCCGGGGCCTTTCGCGCCAGAGGCGTTGGCGGCGGGAAAGTTCGCCGTCTCACCCTGGAGCCGCGTCGATAGCAGCGGCGCGCCGGGCGGCGGCGGGCGCATGGGCATTCTCAAGGGCCGCGTGTTCGAAAAAGCGGGCGTCCACGTCTCGACGGTGTTCGGAACGTTCGCGCCGGAATTCGCGGCCCAGATACCCGGCGCCGCCGAAGACCCGCGCTTTTTCGCCGCGGGGATTTCGCTGATCGCGCATCCCTGGAACCCCAATGTCCCCGCCGTGCACATGAACACGCGCTTCGTCGCGACGACCAAGCGGTGGTTTGGCGGCGGCGCCGATCTGACGCCGGTGCTTGACCGGCGCCGCGTCCAGGACGATCCCGATCCGATCGAATTTCACGCGGCGATGCGCCGCGCCTGCGACGCGCACGGGGACGTTGCCGACTACGCGCGGCTGAAGAAATGGTGCGACGAATATTTCCATCTCAAACACCGCGACGAGCCGCGCGGAGTCGGCGGGATTTTCTATGATTACCTCAACAGCGCCGGCGACGCGGAAAACTCGGGCTGGGACAGGGATTTCGCCTTTACTCGCGATGTCGGCGAAGCGTTCCTGAACGTCTATCCCGCCATCGTGCGCAAGAATTTCGCCACGGCCTGGACCGAGGCGGACCGCGAGGAGCAATTGATCCGGCGCGGGCGTTATGTCGAGTTCAACCTGCTCTATGACCGCGGCACGATCTTCGGCCTAAAGACCGGCGGCAATGTCGAGTCGATCCTCTCGTCAATGCCGCCGAGCGTGAAATGGCCGTAAGACCGGCGCAAAAGCTCCGCCCCGCTCACCCCTCCAGCAA
>JBAWEN010000397.1:0-2720 GCA_049591215.1 Methylocystis sp.
CCCGGCGTTTCGCTCGATAGTTCCATTGCCCCGACTCCTTTCGATCTGGCGAAGCAGAGCCGAGAATCGCAGGTCTTCGACCGTCGATAAACCCCTCAACAAAATGGGGAATAAACGGCGCTTACGAATCAGCTCCGGATTCTCCAGTCAAATTTCCAAACAACCTCGCCAAAATTGCGGTCAAAAAACAGGCGTGAGCAATTACCGGAATGTTCATTGCGACAAGAAACGCGCCCCAATGCAGCGCTTGCCTCCACATCAGCTTGAGGCGTTCCGAACGCTCAGCCAGAGAATTCCAACCGATGCCGACGCAGGCAACGCCCGTGACCAGGGCCAGAAACTCCTAATAACCGTATAAGGTCTGATGCGACATGCCGGTGTAAGCCACACCGAAACAGGTGAGCACGAAGGCGGCTAAGTAGGGCAGCTTGCGCATCAAGAAACTGGGCTGGGAGGACTGTTGCGAACGCGTCTCTGCATCCTGCGACATATTCACCTCGCCTATCGGCAGAGCGCGTTCAACAAAGCAGGCGGTCCACTTTAAACTAAATGCTTGCGACGATAGGACTATAATCGACGCGCGGACGGTAATTAACCGCCGAAGTTTCCTCGAATTTCAATCCGCCGCCGGAAGTCTCGTGGCACACGGCGGCGTCGCGCGGGGCGATGCGCCGCGATTGCGGCGAAGAGGAACGCCTCTGTTAGGCCGAACCAAATAAGGCCGTCCATCACTTCGATCGCACCGAAACGCCGTCAACTACCGCGTTGGAAACACCGCGTAGCTCGTGATCGCGCTGAATAAAAGAGCATCGCGGCGAGACGGCGGCGGCATCCGCGCGACCGGACGTGAGGGGCCGCCCAGGCGGCGGCTTCCGCGGCAACCATCTCGCCGCGTCGAGCATATCCGGACAGACCGGGCGAGTGAAACCGTCGAGCGCGCCCGCCCTTAAGATGCCGACGCTTCCCTTGGTGAATCCCCTGACAATATGTCTGCGATCCAATGAGTTGAAGGAAACTGTTCGCAGATCGTAAGAGTTGCGATAGCCAGGGGAACACCAAGGAAAGCTCCCAGCGCGCCCCACAAAAACGTCCAAAGGAGGACGGCGAACAAAACCACTGTGGGTGAGATAGCCAGTGCGGAGCCCGAAAACACGGGCTCAAGATAACTTCCAATCACGAATTGAATCAACAACAGGCCGAACAGGACAAAAAGCGCCGTCTCGGTGGATCCGGTTTGAATGAAAGCCATAAACGCGGGGAGCACCGTGACCACAAGCGGGCCGATGTATGGCAGATAGTTCAGCGCGAAAGATAGCACGCCCCAGGCGGAAGCGAGTTCCAACCCCATTAATAGGACGAATAGCCAAACCGCGAGACCCGTAACGATGCTGGCGATGGTTCGCACAAGCATGTATTTCTGAAATTTCTCGCTGATTTGCTTACCGGCGGTCAATAAACGCTGAGTTGTGTCTTGATCCTTGCCCAAGGCGATCTTTTTTTGAAACGCCTCGGTTTCGGTGAGCCCAAAAATCACAAAAATCAACACAATGACGGAAAATGCCAGCACTGTGTTCACCCTCAAGGCGACGACACGAAAGAATCTAATCATCGACGCGGGATTGACGTTGTCGCTGATAAGAGAGAGGACGAAAATGTCATGCTCCTCGAGCCACGCCGTTGAGGAAAGTAGCGTGGCTTGAGCTTGATCCAAATTCGCTCTGATCCACTCCGCCAATTCGTGGCCACCCCATGCAATTATCCAGAAAAGCGCGAAAACGGCCGCCAGGGTTATTATGATCGTGAGCAATAACGCCACCGCCTTCGGCATTCTCGTCTGAAGCGCCTTGTCGAGGGGCCAAGTGATCGTGATAACGAACAGGGCGAACACAACTGGCTCAATGACGGCCTGTGCGAGCTGGCAAGCAGCAAGAACGACAAACGTCAGCACGATCGCGATCGGCGCTTTCATAACGTAATTCTGTTCCATGCCGAACTCCCCTTGCGTCTATCGAAACTTTGCAGCGCAGCGTTAGCGGCGCCAAATTCAACTGTTTCAGCCGGCTTTGTCCTCTCCAGGCGTCACTCCAAACTATGCTATCAAATCCAACCTCAAAACAAGCCGATGTCGAGGTTTTAGACGTTACCGGGCCGCAAATAGTCTTATCCACCTGCTTCTTCAATACGGTATATTTACTGACATCGCCGAGACAAAATCAAAATGCTGATGTGGATATCAGTCCTCCAAGCGAGCGCTCGCCAAATTCTCCCAAACGTTGAGCGCATTAACTTTCTTGTCTGCAAGCACGCCACGTGATCCGCGCAAACGCTTCATGACGCTGGGTGTCCGAGACCATTGCTCCAGGAGCCGAGGTTGAAACAGCGTGACGACACGGTGGTGTGCGGCGTAGTGGGGTTGGGGACCAACCTGTCAGAGCGTCCCTGCCTGGAACTCTATCTCTTCCGCCAGTATAGAGTTGACGTTTTCCGTTGTATAGACGAAATCGCGAATGGGTTGGTGCCGTCCTGCGTGTCAGACGCGCTGCGTGACATCCGCCACGCCGACCCTCGATCGTCCGTTCGGCGCTAAGGCTTTCGATCGACATCAGCGCCTGTCGCCAGCATCTCACGGATGAAGCCCCTTCTCCGACTCATAGACCAAATTCGCGCGAGCGATTTCGGCCTCGCGCGTCGTAGGCGACCAGCCGCCGCCGAGCGCTTGG
>JBAWEN010000398.1:0-1536 GCA_049591215.1 Methylocystis sp.
GGTGGGGTGAGCCCCCGAGTCTGACGAGTTTCAGACCACCCCGAACCGCGCAGTTCGATCCTCCCCCTCCAAAGGGCGTCCATGGGACGCCCGTCGTTCCGCCGGGCTGGGGGGAGGGTGGGGGACGGGCGCTATCGCCGCCCTCGCTCGTCGACGCCTGCTTCGCCTCTCACGCCGCCGGGCTCGATGTCTTCATCGCCGGTCCGGCGGCGCTGGACGGGGCGTCTGAAATCCTCGCGCGGGGCGGCGTCGCCGGCTCTCGCGTTTTCCTCGCATGTTCTTCACGAAAGATCGCTTCATGAAAAAAGTTCCAACGCCGCGCTGGGGCTGGGCGCTGACCGGCTCCGGCCATTTCTTCACCGAGTGCCTCGACATGATCCGCACGCTCGATCATGTTGATCTGTTCGTCAGCAAGGCCGCCGCCGAGGTCGTGCGGATGTACAAACACGACCTCGCTCTGCCCAGCAATGTGCGCGTGTTCAAGGACACGACGGCGAGCGCGGCGCCGGTCGGCAATTTCTATTACGGCGTCTATCATACGCTGATCGTCGCGCCGGCGACGTCGAACACCGTCGCCAAATGCGTGTTCGGCATTTCCGACAATCTCGCGACCAATGTGTTCGCGCAGGCCGGCAAATGCCACGTGCCGACCATCGTGTTCGCCTGCGACACCGCGCCCGAACTCGAGACGCGCGCGCCAAAGGGCATGGTCAAGGTCTATCCGCGCCGCATCGATCTCGAAAACACCGACCGCTTGAAGGAGTTCGACGCGACGCAGGTGGTCGAGAGTCTCGCCGCGCTTGGTGAGGCGGTCGAGCGGCGCCGGCGGGAACTCGCCGGCAAAGAGTGAAGGACATGTCCTCGCGCCTGCTATTCCTCACCGGCCATCTCGCCTATCCGCGCCTCGCGCGGATGATCGCGGGCTTTGGCGAGACGGCGCGGGACTGGCGGATTTGCAATATCGGCGTCAAGGTCGCGGCGCTGATGACGCAGGAAATCATCGCGCGCCGGCTGCCGCGTCCGGTCGAGGCGGATCGCGTCATTCTGCCGGGCCGCTGCCGCGCCGATCTCGCCATGCTGTCCAAGGAATTCGGCGTCCCGTTCGAGCGCGGGCCGGAGGAGATCGCCGATCTGCCCGTGTATCTCGGGCGCGGCGGCGCGGCGCCGGATCTCTCGCGCTTCGATATGCGCATCTTCGCGGAGATCGTCGACGCCTCGACGATCAGCGTCGCCGATGTCCTTTCGCGCGCGCGAAAACTGGCGAAGGCCGGCGCCGATGTGATCGACCTCGGCTGCCTGCCCGACACGCCCTTCGCGCATATGGAGGAGACCATTGGCGCGCTGCATGCCGCCGGGCTGAAGGTCAGCGTCGATTCCGCCGACCTCGCGGAGCTAGAGCGCGCGGTCAGCGCCGGCGCCGATCACGTGCTTAGTCTCGACGAGCACAGCCTCGATATTTTGCCCGATGGCTCCAAGCTCGTTCCCGTTCTCGTCGCCGCGCCGCATGGCGATCTCGCCTCGTTGCAACGCGCCGCG
>JBAWEN010000399.1:0-4943 GCA_049591215.1 Methylocystis sp.
TAGGTGACGCGGATCGCCAGCACCGGGGCTCCGGCGAGCCGAATCTCGCGCGCCGTCATGAAAGGGAAGGCCGCGTTGGAAAGATCGTCGTCGCAGCAGGACTGCAATATGTCGCGCGCGCGCGGCCCCATCAGCGCGAGCACGCAATTGGCGGAGGTTACGTCCACCAATGTCGCGTCCATCTTCTCGGGGATGGATCGCCTGATCCAATCGAAATCATGGGTCGCGAAGCCTGTGCCGGTGACGATGTAAAAGCGGTCGCGGTCGATCCGCGTGACCGTCAGATCGCATTCGATTCCGCCCTTGCGGTTCAGCATTTGCGTGTAGATCACGCTTCCCGGAGGCTTAGCGACGTTATTGGCGGCGATCCAAGACAGCGCGCTCTCCGCGTCGCGCCCGACCAGCATCGCCTTGGCGAAGCTCGTCTGATCGAACAGCGCGGCGGTGGTCCGGCAGGCGCGATGCTCGCGTCCGACGGCCTCGAACCATCCCGGGCGCGTGAAGGAATAGCGATCTTCCGGCGTCTCTCCCGCCGCGGCGTCCGCGAACCAGTTAGGCCGCTCGAACCCCATTTTTTCGCCAAAGCAGGCCCCCGCGGTCTTCAGGCGTTCGTAGAGTGGCGAGCGCCGCAGCGGCCGGCCGGATTGATATTCCTCCGCCGGCCAGGCGATGGAGTAGTGCCGCGCATAGGCCTCCAGCGTGCGCGCGCGCACCCAGTTGGGGTCTTTGTGGCCCGCGCCGAAGCGTTTGATATCCACCGGCCACAAATCGTAAGGCGGCTCGCCGTCGGCGATCCATTCGGCGAGCGCCATGCCGGCGCCGCCCGCCGAGGCGATGCCAAAGGCGTTAAAGCCCGCGCCGACGAAGAAATTACGCACCTCCGGCGCCTCGCCGATCATCCAATTGCCATCCGGCGTGAAGCTCTCCAGGCCGTTGATCATCTGCTTGATTCCGACCGAAGCCAGCGCCGGGACGCGCCCCAGCGCGAGGTTCATGATCGGCTCGAAATGATCCCAATCGTCGGACAAAAGGCGAAACGCGAAATCCTCGGGGACGGCGGAAGCGCTCCAGGGAATGGGGTTCGGCTCATAGCCGCCCATGACGAGACCGCCAACTTCCTCCTTGTAATAGGTGAGGCGATCCGGGTCGCGCAGCGTCGGCAGATCGCCGGTCACGCCGTCGATGCGCTCGGTCACGATATATTGGTGATGCACCGCCGCCAGGGGAACCGTGACGCCGGCGCGCGCGGCGAGGCGCTGGGTCCATAGCCCGCAGCACAGAACCACTTTCTCGCAAGCGATAGGGCCCTGATCCGTGACGATTCCCTTGACGCGCCCGTCCTCGACCACGACCTCGGAAACGGCGACGTTTTCCGCGAACCGCGCGCCGGCGAGCCGCGCGCCCTTGGCGAGCGCCTGGGTGATATCGGAAGGATTCGCTTGCCCGTCGGTCGGCAGGAAAGCCGCGCCGACGACATCGTCGACATTCATCAGCGGCCAGAGCGCTTGCGCCTCCCTGGGACTCAGAAGCTGCAAGTCGAGGCCGAAACTGCGCGCGGTCGTCGCCTGACGCTTCACCTCGATCCAGCGGTCGGCGTTGCAGGCGAGGCGCAGCCCGCCATTGCGCTTCCAGCCGGTCGCGTAACCGGTCTCCGCTTCGAGCTTCTCGTATAGCTCGACCGAATAGCCCAGCAGCCGGGTGATATTCGCGCTGGTGCGCAATTGGCCGACGAGACCGGCGGCGTGCCAGGTCGAGCCGGACGTGAGCTGATGACGCTCCAACAGCAGCACTTCGACGCCGCGCTTGGCGAGGTGGTAGGCGACGGAACAGCCGATGATGCCGCCGCCGACGACAATCACTTGCGCGCCGCGAGGAAGTTCGGTCATTTCAGCTCCATCTCTTGGAATGCCGTCCAGGCGACGTCGAAGCGCCGCAGATTTTCGTCCGTATAGACAACATAGTCGAAATCGATCGTCGACCGGCGCTCCGAGACCATGCTCCACATCGTCTCGCGCAGCAGCGACGCGCAGAGCATGGCGTGAAATTTTCGGCGCAATGCGTCGCTGACCGGCGCCTCGAAATAGGCTGATAGCATCGCCTCATTGTCGCCTGCGCCGAAGCCATTGTTCGAGGAAAGGCCGCCGAGATCGAACAAAGGCGTATTCCAGCCGGCGTAATCCCAATCCACCAGCCACAGACGCTGGCCGTCGTCGATGAAATTGGCGGCGAGCAGATCATTATGGGCGAAGACGAGATCGATCGGCCCGACCGCCCGCTCGAGCGTCTCGGCGGCGGCGAGAAAAAGCGGTAGTCGCGCCGCCATGCGGCTTCGGTCCTCGACCAGCGTATGCGCGTAATCGCGGATGATATGGAAGACGTTGAAGGCGAGCGTCGGGCCGCGCAGATGTGTCGCGATCTCGCGATGCACGCGCTTGACCAAGGCGACGCAACGGTCGCGATCGGCGCGCGCATCGTCGGGGCAGTAGCTGTGTCCGGCGATATAGTCGAGCACGAGGACGGAAGGGCCGGCGTAGAGCACCTTCGGGGAAATTCCCGCGTCGCCCGCCGCCCGCGTCGCCGCGAGTTCATTGAAGCGCATCACCCCATGCACGGGGATATCCCCACCAAACCGCACGACGGCGCGGCGCTCTCCATCCGTCACGAGATAATTTTTATTAGTGATGCCGCCGAGCAGGGGCTGGATGTCTATCCCGCCGCTCCAGATCGGAATGGCCCGTATGACCGTCTCGGGATCGGATGCGCTCAAGGCCATGCCGGCTCAACCTTCTCGCAAGGACAAGGCAGACTATAGCGGCGCGGGGGGGTTGGCCAGAGGTGGTCTTCGAAAATGCGATTTCCCCGACGGTCGATGGGCAGTGCGCGGCCTCGTGTCGTGACAGGAAGCGCGAAGCGCCATAGTGTTACCACGCCGCGCCTTTCCTCGCCCCGACAGGCCATGCCCATGTATGCGTCATCCATTCGCGGAATCCGCTACACATTCCCCGACCTCAAATCATTGATGGCGAAAGCGACGCCCTTGCGCTCCGGCGATTGCCTCGCGGGCGTCGCGGCGGAAAGCGCCGCCGAGCGCGTCGCCGCGCAAATGACGCTCGCGGATTTGCCGCTGCCGACCTTTTTGCGCGAGGCGCTCGTGCCCTACGAGGAAGACGAGGTGACGCGGGCGATCGTCGACGGCCACGACGCGGCGGCCTTCGCGCCCGTCGCCAGCTTAACTGTCGGTGAATTGCGGGACTGGCTGCTCTCGGACGCGGCGACCGACGAAACGCTCGCCGCATTGGCGCCGGGGCTGACGCCGGAAATGGTCGCCGCGGTCGCCAAGATTTCGCGCAACCAGGATCTGATGGCGATCGCCGCGAAACGCCGCGTGGTGACGCGGTTTCGCGACACCTTGGGGCTTCCCGGACGCCTCTCTTCGCGCATTCAGCCCAATCATCCGACCGACGATCCCAAGGGCATCCTCGCGAGCGCGATTGACGGCCTGCTGCTTGGCAATGGCGATGCCGTGATCGGGATCAATCCGGCTTCCGACGATCCGCGGCGATGCCACGAGCTTTTGCGGCTTATCGACGAATTGCGCGAGACGCTGGGCATACCGACGCAATCCTGCGTGCTGGCTCATGTGACGACGACGCTTCAACTCATGGAGGGCGGCGCGCCGGTCGACCTTGTGTTCCAATCAATCGCCGGAACGCAAAGCGCCAATCGCGGCTTTGGCGTCGATCTCGCGCTGCTGCGCGAAGCCAATGAAGCGGCGCTGGCGCTGCGGCGGGGAACCATCGGCGACAATGTGATGTATTTCGAAACCGGCCAGGGCAGCGCGCTGTCGGCTGGCGCGCATCACGGCTGCGATCAGCAGACGCTGGAAGCCCGCGCCTATGGCGTCGCGCGGCTGTTCAAGCCGTTGCTGGTCAACACCGTCGTCGGCTTCATCGGCCCGGAATATCTCTTCGACGGCAAGCAGATCATCAGAGCCGGCCTCGAGGATCATTTTTGCGGCAAGTTGCTGGGCCTGCCCATGGGATGCGACGCTTGCTATACAAATCACGCCGAGACCGATCAGAACGACATCGACGATCTGCTAACTCTGCTCGCCGTCGCCGGCGTCAATTATGTCATGGGCGTTCCCGGCGCGGACGACATCATGCTCAATTACCAGAGCACGTCCTATCATGACGTGCTCGCGGTTCGCCGCATGTTGGGATTGGCGCCGGCGCCGGAATTCGCGCAATGGCTCGAGAGCATGGGCGCGATGGACAAGCACGGTTCGCCAAAACCCCAGGCGCTGCCCGCCGCCGTCCTGCCGCTGCTCGCGAAGGTGTGAACAATGACCGAGAATCTCCCGGAGACACGCGACAAACTGGCGAGTTTGCGCGCCGCGACGCCAGCGCGCATTTTTCTGCCGCGCGCCGGCCTGGCGTTGAGGACGCACGCCAATCTGCAATTTCAACTCGATCACGCCGACGCCCGCGACGCCGTCCATGAGCGCCTCGACGTTGAGCCGCTTATCGAGGCGCTGCGGTCGCGCGGTCTCGAAGCCCTTCGTCTCGCCAGCGCCGCGCCGGATCGCCGAACTTATCTGCTGCGCCCCGATCTAGGCCGCGGACTCGACGAAGCGTCGCGCGCGCGTCTCGCGAGTTCGGCGGGCGATTATGACATCGCGTTCGTTATCGCCGACGGTCTTTCGGCGCGCGCCGTCTCCTCCCACGCGATCGCTTTGCTCGACAAAGCGCTGTCGGCGTTCCAACAGGGTTCATGGAAGCTGGCGCCAGTAGTCGTGGTCGAACAGGGTCGCGTGGCGATCGGCGACGAAATCGGCGAAATTCTCGGCGCGAAGCTCGTCGCCGTGCTGATCGGCGAACGTCCCGGTCTTTCCTCTCCCGATAGTCTCGGCGTCTATCTCACCTTCGCGCCGCATGTCGGCC
>JBAWEN010000400.1:0-6564 GCA_049591215.1 Methylocystis sp.
ACGACGGTCGGCGGGCGCACGCCGATCAAGACCAATGTCCGCATCGTCGCCGCCACCAACAAGGATCTGCGGATTCTCATCCAGCAGGGCCTGTTCCGCGAGGATCTTTATTTCCGGCTCAATGTCGTGCCGTTGCGGCTTCCGCCGCTGCGCGAGCGCGCCGAGGACATTCCGGACCTCGTCAATCACTTCTTCAAGGTCGCGGTCAGCGAAGGCCTGCCGCAAAAATACATCGAGCAGGCGGCGCTCGACCGGATGAAGCGCTATCGCTGGCCCGGCAACATCCGCGAACTGGAGAATCTGATCCGCCGCCTGACGGCGCTGCATCCGCAGGAGGTCGTCTCCGAACAGCTCATCGAGGCGGAACTCGACCATGATAATCCGCGCGCGCCCGAAAGGCTCGCGACGGGCAATCGGCCGGCGCCGGACACGGAGCTGGAAAGCGGAATGACCCTTTCCGCCTCGGTCGAACAACATCTCGCCAAGCTGTTTCGCGATTGCGGCGATAGCCTGCCGCCGCCGGGGCTCTATCACCGCATCATCCGCGAAATCGAAATCCCACTGATTTCGGCGGCTTTATCGGCGACGCGCGGCAACCAGATCAAGGCGGCGGAACTGCTCGGCCTCAATCGCAACACCCTGCGCAAGAAGGTCAACGATCTCGAAATCAGGTTGATGCGGCTGCCGAGATAGGGAGCGAGCGCCGAAGGGGCCGCCGTATACAAATTTGTCAATCCGGGTCTTTTAGCCCGCGGGATCGGCAAGGCGCGCCCGCGCCTTCGCGCGCGGCTAACACTGGCTCGTGAATTTGCCGAGGTCGCGCCGCCACCTTTCCCGTCGGCGGCTCCCTTGCGAGCGGCGCGGGAGCGCGCGAACTCTCTCGGTCTTGTCGTCCTCGACGGCGAAGGCAGGACCAGGAACACCATTGTCTTCGCCCGGACGCTCTACCGCCGCGGCGAATAATGCTGGAGGAAGCAGTCACCGCTTTTATTGCCGGCGCTCGCGGCCCGGCTTATAGAGACCTATGTCCGTTTCCGGAGAAACAAGCGAAGGGGGGACGCCGCCCCGGCAGAAGCGATCGTTCAGGCCGTGGATCGGCCCGATCGTGGTTGTGATCGCGGTCGCCTGCGCCTTGGCGACATTCCTCGTTATGGCCGAGTTGGGGCCGATCGCGCCGACCGGCGACAGACTGCTGATGCTTTACGGCGTCGACGGCGCCGCGCTGGTCCTGCTCGCCGGCATGGTGTTCCGTCAGTCGTGGACTCTGTTCAAGGCTTGGCGCGCCGGGGAGGCCGCCGCGCGGCTGCATGTGCGCACCGTGGCCTTCTTCTCGGTCATCGCCCTTGTTCCCGCCCTGGTGCTGGCGGTGGTCGGCTCGGTCAGCCTGGAGCGCGCGCTCAATCCCGCCTTCATGTCCAATGTCAAGGGCTTCGTGCACAACACGGCCGAGGCCGCGCGCGTGTTCCGCGAGACGCAATGCGGCGCGCTGCTGCAGGAGGCGCAGCTTTCGGCCTATGACCTCGACCGCGCCCTGACCTTCATGGTCGACCGCTCCAAGTTCCATGAATTTTTCGCCTCGCGGGCGAAATTTCTGGATTTTTCGGCGGCGGCGCTGATCAAGCCAAGCGGCGAAATTCTCGACCGCGTCGATGTATCCGGCGCTTCCGCCGCCATCATCATCGCGCCGCCCTTGTCGGAATTCGAGAACGCGCGCCGGGGCGAACGCCTGTGTCTGCTGATCGACGACGACAAAACGTTTGTCGCGCTACGCGCGCTCAGTTCCTCTCCCGACACTTTTCTCTATGTCACGCGCGCGATAGACCCTTTCGCGGTCGAATTTCCGCAACAGGCGGAAATACTCATCAATAATTACGACGCCTATGAAGCGTACGGGGTCACGGTGAAACGCGCCTTCGTCACGATGTACGCGCTGCTCACGACGATCATGCTGCTGTCGTCGATCTGGGTCGGACTGGATTTCGCCAACCGCCTCGTCGCTCCGATTCGCACTTTGATCGCCGCGACCGATCAAGTCTCGGGAGGAAACCTCGACGTGCGCGTCGACGTGGATCGCTCGCACGGCGATCTGGCGCGCCTTGGCGACGTGTTCAACAAAATGACGACCGAGCTGGATTTGCAAAAAAGTCGGCTGCTGGAGGCCAATCGCATCAACGACGAGCGGCGCGAATTCACCGAGGCGGTGCTCGCCGGCGTGCCCGCGACGGTGATCGGCGTCGACGCCAATGGCGCGATCAATGTCGTCAACCGCTCGGCCGAGGAATTGCTACGCTTGACCGGGCAGGGCGCGGCGACGGGCCAGCGGGCGCTGGCGGCGGTGCCCGAACTCGCGCCGATCCTGAAGGACGCGGCCGAAGCGTTTCCGCGCGCCGTGCAGCGCCAACTGACGATCAAGCGCGGCGCGAGCGAGCGCACCTACAACGTCCGCGTCACTTCCGCGAGAGCCGTCGAAGGGCGTCCTAATTTCGTCGTGACGCTGGACGACATCACCGATCTCGTCACCGCGCAGCGCAGTTCCGCCTGGGCCGACGTGGCGCGGCGCATCGCCCATGAGATCAAAAACCCGCTGACGCCGATCCAGCTCTCGG
This sequence comes from Methylocystis sp., assembly GCA_049591215.1. Classification (GTDB taxonomy): domain Bacteria; phylum Pseudomonadota; class Alphaproteobacteria; order Rhizobiales; family Beijerinckiaceae; genus Methylocystis. The sequence goes on from JBAWEN010000400.1 coordinate 2,607, forward strand.
CGGAACGGCTGAAGCGCAAATATGGCAAGCTGATTTCCACCGATCGCGATGTGTTCGATCAATGCATAGACACGATCGTGCGGCAGGTCGACGTCATCAAGCGCATGGTGGACGAATTCTCGTCCTTCGCGCGCATGCCCAAGGCGCGCCTTGAACCGGACGATCTCTGCGAATGCGTGCGGCAAGTCGCCTTCTTGATGCGGGTCGGCAACTCCGATGTGGATATTTTGGAAGATCTGCCGCAGCCCGCGCTGCACGCGATGTTCGACCGTCGACTCTTATCTCAGGGACTGCAAAATATCGTGAAGAACGCGATCGAGGGGATTTCCGGACGAGACCAAGCGCAGGCCGTCGATAAAGGCGTGGTGCGAATCCGCTTGCGCCAGCGCGATCAATGGGCCGAACTGGATGTGATCGACAATGGCAAGGGATTTCCCGCCGTCAACCGTCAACTGCTGCTGGAGCCTTATATGACGACGCGCGCCGAGGGGACAGGATTGGGGTTGCCGATTGTCGCCAAGATCATCGAGGATCATGGCGGCAGGCTGGAACTGCTCGACGCGCCGGATGGGAGGGGCGCCCGCGTGCGCATGCTGCTGCCGTTGGCGCCGGCGGAGTTGGCGGAAAAGGCGTTGAGAAGCGGGCAGCCCTCGCGTGTTGAAAAGAGTGGGGCGTGATGGCGAGCGACATTCTCATCGTCGACGACGAAGCGGACATCCGGGAACTGGTCGCCGGCATTTTGAGCGACGAGGGCTACAGAACCCGCGTGGCCAAGGACGCCGACGAGGCTCTGGCCGCCATCGCCACCCGGCGGCCACATCTCGTTTTTCTCGATATTTGGCTGCAGGGCTCGCGGCTCGACGGATTGCAGGTGCTGGAGGCGATTCAGAAACTGCATCGGACATTGCCGGTCGTGATGATCTCCGGCCACGGCAATATCGAGACGGCGGTGACAGCCATTCGCATGGGCGCATACGACTTCATCGAGAAGCCGTTCAAGGCCGACCGTCTCGTGCTGGTGGCCGAGCGGGCGCTGGAAGCCTATCAACTGCGCCGCGAGGTCTCGGCCTTGCGGATGCGCTCGGGCGCGCACGACCGTATCGTCGGCAGTTCCCTGTCGGCGGTTCAGTTGCAGCAAATGGTCGCGAAGGTGGCTCCCGTGAATTCGCGGGTGTTGATCACGGGCTCGCCGGGCGTCGGCAAGGAACTCGCGGCGCGCTGCATCCACGAGGCGTCGCCGCGGGCTGGAGCCCCATTCGTCGTCATCAACTCCGCGACGATCACCCCGGAAAATATGGAGGCCGAACTGTTCGGCCTCGAGGATCGCGCCGGCGGCAATAGAGTCGGCGCGCTCGAGGAAGCGCATGGCGGCACGCTGTTTCTCGACGAGATCGCCGACATGCCGAAGGACACCCAGGCCAAGATCCTGCGCGTGTTGATCGACCAGACGTTCTTGCGCGTCGGCGGCACGAAGCGGGTCGAGGTCGACGTGCGGATCATTTCGTCGTCGGCGCGCGATCTCGGATCGGCGATAGAAGAGGGGACGTTGCGCGAGGATCTGTTCCATCGCCTCGCCGTGGCGACGATGCGCGTGCCCTCGCTGTTCGAGCGGCGCGAGGATATTCCGGAATTGATCGAATATTTCATGGAGAGCATGTCCATCGCCTCGGGCATCCCGCGCCGACGCATCAGGGATGACGCGATGGCGGTGCTGCAAATGTACGATTGGCCGGGCAATATTCGTCAATTGCGCAACAATGTCGAAAGGCTGATGATCCTTTCGCCAGGCGACGCCGGAACGGAAATCACCGCCGAGATGCTGCCGGCGGATGTCGGCGAACTGGTTCCGGCGACCCCGGCCGGCGTGCGCGGCGAAAAGCTGATGAGCCTGCCGCTGCGCGAGGCGCGTGAAGTGTTCGAGCGGGAATATCTGATCGCGCAGTTGAGCCGCTTTTCGAGCAATATTTCGCGCACGGCGGAATTCATCGGCATGGAGCGCTCGGCGCTTCACCGTAAGCTGAAATCGCTGGAGATCGAGTGACGGAGGCGTTTCGCGGCGCGAGCGGCGGCGCTAGGCTCCTTTGTCTTAACCGAGTTTCGGCGCGGAGGCGGTGATTTTAGCGCGATTCCGCGCCACGCGGAGCAGTTGCGGCTTGCGCCTCGCCGGCAGTCGCGCTCTAATGCAAGATTATGGGTTAGAGTCGAGGCAACGAACTCGAGGCGCCGCAGTTTGGCGGCGCTCAACGAAAAGAACAGGATAGCGAATGTCGGAGCGTGCGCAGAACCTCCAGGATACTTTTTTGAACTTCGTTCGGAAAAACAAAGTCCCGCTCACCATATTCCTCGTCAATGGCGTGAAGCTCCAGGGCATCGTGACTTGGTTCGACAATTTCTGCCTGCTGCTCCGGCGAGACGGACATTCGCAACTTGTATACAAGCATGCGATCTCCACGATCATGCCGGGCCATCCGATTCACATGTTCGAGCCCGGCGAAGAGGGCGAGGGCGGCGTCGGCGACAAGCGATAGCAGGCGCGTTTCGACAAACCCACGCGCCAAGGAAAGGCATAGGACCGGTTGAGCGAAGATAAATCAGGACGTTTGGAGACGTCCGAAACCGCCCAGGGCGCCAAGACTCGCGCCTTAGTGCTGGGGCCTTATCCGACGCGGCCCTCCCGCGATACGTCCGTCCGCGATCCGAAGGCGCGTCTCGCCGAGGCCGTCGGCCTCGCCCTGGCGATCGACCTCGATATCATCGACGAAATCGGCATCTCGCTGAACGAGGCGCGGCCCGCGACTTACCTCGGCAAGGGCAAGGTCGAGGAAATCGGCGAGATCGTCAAGGAGCGCGAGATCGCGCTCGTCTCGATGGATTGCGCGCTCTCGCCCGTGCAACAGCGCAATCTCGAAAAGGCCTGGGACGCGAAGGTCATCGACCGCACCGGGCTGATACTCGAGATTTTCGGACGCCGCGCGCGCACCAAGGAAGGCGCGCTGCAGGTGGAGCTGGCGCATCTCGAATATCAAAAATCGCGGCTGGTGCGCAGTTGGACCCATCTTGAACGCCAGCGCGGCGGCTTCGGCTTCCTCGGCGGCCCCGGCGAAACGCAGATCGAAACCGACCGCCGCTTGATCGAGGAGCGGATGCGCCGCATCGAGAACGAGCTCGACAAGGTCAAGCGCACGCGCGGCCTGCACCGCAAGACGCGGCGCGACGTGCCCTATCCGGTGATCGCGCTGGTCGGCTACACCAACGCCGGCAAATCGACGTTGTTCAACCGGCTCACCAAGGCGAGCGTCTTCGCCGAAAACCTGCTGTTCGCGACGCTGGACCCGACTTTGCGCGAAATCCGGCTGCCGCATGGGGGCAGGGCGCTGCTGTCAGACACGGTGGGCTTTATCTCCGACCTGCCGACCATGCTGATTTCCGCCTTCCGCGCGACGCTGGAGGAAGTGACGCAGGCCGACGTGGTGCTGCACGTGCGCGACGTCTCCCATGAAGACTGGGAGGCCCAGGGGCGCGACGTCGAGAAGATCATCGAGGAACTCGGCCTCGCCGGCGAGAACCGCAAGCCGACCATCGAAGTATGGAACAAGATCGACGCGCTCGACCCGGAGCGGCTGGAGGGGATGCGGCTCTCCGCGCGGCGGGACGACGACGCCGAACGCCCCATGCTGGCCTCGGCGCTGACCGGGGAGGGGATCGAGGCGCTGTTGCTGCGGGTCGAGACGCTGCTCGCCGCCGGCCGCGTGACGCTGGCGCTGACGCTAGACCGCGCCGACGGCGAAGGCCTCGCCTGGGCCTACAGCCACGCCGAGGTGCTGGAGCGCGAGCCCCTGCCGGAAGGCGACGTGAGGCTGCTGCTGCGCGTCGCGCCGGAGAGGTTTGGCGAATTGGCGCGGAGGTTTCCGGCGGCGCGGGTGGCGGGGTGAGTGCGAGCCTTACTTCCCCTCCAACC